>NZ_JAGHKN010000089.1:0-1637 GCF_023093475.1 Methylobacterium sp. 37f | reverse complement strand
GTCGGATGCTGATCTCGAACCCGTCTCTACCGACAATGCCCGATGGGTTGCACGTCGATGAACTGACGCTCGATCCGTCCGGACTGTTGCTTCTTGCCCGGACCACCGCTGCGCTGGGCGTCTGTCCGGCTTGTGGCCAAATGTCTTCGCGGGTCCACAGCCGCTACTGGCGAACGCTCCAAGACCTGCCGTGGCAGGACCGTGCCGTCACGTGGCGCATTGAGGTGCGCCGCTTCCGGTGCAGCCATTGCTCAGGCCGGATCTTTGTCGAACGCATCCCGGGCTTGATGGGATCCAAGGCGCGCCGGACCACGCGTCTGGCCGAGGCACAGACCGAGATCGGCATGGTGTTGGGCGGCGAGGCCGGAGCCCGGCTGTCGCGGCGGCTGTCTATGCCGGTGAGCGGCGACACCGTCCTGCGCCTGATCCGCCGCCATCCGCCGCGGGCCTACCCGGCTCCGCGGGTGGTGGGCATCGACGACTGGGCTTGGCCGCGCGGGCGACGCTACGGCACCATCGTCTGCGATCTGGAACGCCATCGCGTTCTAGCCCTGCTGCCGGGCCGCTCGTCCGCTCCGGTGAGAGACTGGCTCGCCGCGCATCCGGGCATTGCCGTCGTCAGCCGGGACCGGGCAGGTCCCTACGCCGAGGCCGCCCGCAGTGGTGCACCCGCCGCCATTCAGGTCGCCGACCGCTGGCACCTGCTGGTCAACGCCTCTGAGGCCCTCCGGTCCGTCGTCGCGCGTCACCAGACGCAGATCCAGGAGGCTGCGGGACATCGGTCTTCTCCCGGGATCGTCTCACCCGTGCCCGTCCAAACGCCGCCGCTTTCGCAACGGAGCAAGAACCGCCGCAAGCGCTTCGACGACGTCCTGTATCTTCAGGCACAGGGCCTGCCGATCCTACAGATCGCGCACCGGACCGGACTGGCCCGCAACACCGTGCGCAGCTACTTACGCGCCGGTACGTTCGTCCCGTATCGACGAGCGCCGGGACAGAGCCTGCTCGACCACCATCGCACCTTTGCCGAAGTGCGTTGGCAGGATGGGCTCCGAAGCAGCGCCGCGTTCCATCGGGAACTCCGGGCTCGGGGCTTCGAGGGCGGCTACGACATCGTTCGACGCTGGGTCGCGCGACAACGAGAGAGCGGGCCGGATCGCCCTACCGTCCGTTTTGAGCCTTCGACGCGTCGGACCACGCGCCTGCTGGCGAGCGATCCAACCCGGCTCAACCCCGACGAGCACGCCTTCATCAATGCGCTGTGCGAGGCGGCTCCAGAGGTTCGGATCGCGGCCGGCCACGTGCGAGCCTTTACCGATCTGCTGCGGCAGGATGATCCGGCAGGGCTGGAACCCTGGCTCGATGCGGCGGCAACAACGGGATTGCGCGGCTTCGCCGCCGGCCTGCGCCAGGATCTGGACGCCGTACGGGCAGCGATCACCCAGCCCTGGAGCAATGGGCCGGTCGAAGGTCAGGTTAACCGCCTGAAGCTGATCAAGCGGCAGATGTACGGTCGTGCCGGCTTCGACCTCCTGCAGCAGAGGGTGCTCCATGCGGCCTGATCAAGGCCCAGGAGCCGGCGTAACCTTACTCATCACCCCTCAATCGCCCATCAGCACCAGAAGTGCGGATGAACC
>NZ_JAGHKN010000088.1:0-1716 GCF_023093475.1 Methylobacterium sp. 37f | reverse complement strand
GTGGATCAGGCTGCGAGGAGGAACCGTCGTCGTAGGAGATCGAGATTGGCGCGACCGTACATGGCGCGCTTCAAGAGCTTGGGACGCGTGATCTGGCCTTCGGTTTGTCCACTGCTCCAAGGCAGTGTCAGCGCGGACCGAACAGCATCTCTATCCTGACCGAGGCTAGCAGCGAAGCTTTCGACGATCCGGACACCGCAGGTTTGCGCTTCGCCCAGCCATTGATCGAACGCCGTGACATCTGATTTTCCTGACGGCTGCCGGCCACAGCGGCTCCGGACGATCCGGCAGAACCGGCGGCCGAGATCGACCACCTTGGCCGCCTCGGTATCCTGTAGGACGCGCGAGACGACCGCGGCCGCCTCAGGGCCGAGGTCTTCGGGCTCCCGCAGGAGATACCAGGACAGCTGCTTGGATGAGGCCAGGGGTGATGCGGTGGAGGTCACAACACGGGTGTCGGTCGGTGCTGGCGACAACCGGATAGTCGTTCCAGCCGGGCCTGCGCGCCGCTCGGACAACCAGCGATGCACCTGCTTCGAGGTGCCGGCAAAGCCGATACCCTGAAGTTCGCGCCAAAGCTGCGCAGCGTTCTCGCAGCCCTCATCGAGGCGGCCATGCAGATGCCCGAGATAAGGATCGAGCATGCTCGGCTTCGGCTCGCGCATGCCGTTCCGGGGAAAGCTCGCGGCGAAGGCGTACTTGCGCACCGTGGCGCGGGCCAAGCCCGTCTCGCGATTGATGCGCCGAAGCGAGTGTCCTTCCGCATGGCGGCGACGCACGTCGTCATAGGCCGCTTCCCATCGACCGCGGGCCGCGGCCCGCGCGAGCATCTCGGACGGTGCGCGCGGGTAGGGCGTGACGCGCCGAATCGATGGCGATGCCGGGGGCACGGCCGGCAACAGCTTCAGACGCGGATGGACGCGGGCGAGCCAGCGCTCGACCATCTGTCGGGTATTGAGCAGGAGATGCCACCGATCCGCGACCTGAACGGCATCGGGCGCACCCATGGCGGTCCCACGCGCATATTCGGTCGAGCGGTCCCGTGCCACGACCTGGATCTGTGGGTCGCGCCGGAGCCGGGCCGCCAGCGTCGAGGCCGAACGATCCGGCAGCAGATCGATGGGACGGCGGCGTTCGAGGTCGACGAGGATGGTGCCATAGGTTCGGCCCTTGCGCAGAGCCCAGTCGTCGACACCGACGATGATCGGTTTGGATCCGGTCGGCAGCGGACATTTGCGGATACCCCGCAGCAGCGTCGTGGCACTGGTGGGCATCGCCAGGTGCGGCAGCAGCCGGGCAGCGGGTGTGGCACCGAGCGCCAGCGCGGTCCGAACCTGGGCATCGGCCAGCCGGCAGGTTCTCTGAGCGTAGCGGTCGAGGAGGCCCGGCAGACGCTCGGCAAAGGTTCGGCGTGCGCAAGCAGGGTCGTGGCAGTAAAAACGTCGGATCGTCAGGGTCAGACGCACCTCATGACCGCTCGTCGGCAGGTCGGCGGGACGCCGGTGATAGCGACTATGCACCGACCGGCTGACCGTACGACAGCGTGGGCAACGGGCATGATCGCACTTCGCTTGAGCGGAAATGCGAAGGGCAGTGCTCTCCTCACGCGTGACGTGGAGAAGACGACAACCGGGGATGTGACAGAGAAGGGTCATACCCTGATCTGAGAATCCCCGCCCGGTTCAGCCAGCAGCTACCTTCCGGCATCCCCCCCCC
>NZ_JAGHKN010000087.1:0-1731 GCF_023093475.1 Methylobacterium sp. 37f | reverse complement strand
GTCCAGCGGCTTGGCAAAGCGCGCATCCGCCACCGTCACGGCGATGCCCTCGGCCTCCAGCAGGTCGGCCGCCTTCAGCGCCTCGGACAGGCGCGTGCCCAGCGCCAGCAGCGCCACCCGCGCCCCCTCCGGCGCACGCACGATTCGGCCCTTGCCGATCTCCAGCACCGAGCCGCGCTCGGGCAGGTCGACGCCCACGCCCTCGCCGCGCGGATAGCGCAGCGCGATCGGGCCGGTGTCGTGCGCGTGGCACGTCGCCACCATGTGCACCAGTTCGGCCTCGTCCGAGGCCGCCATCACCGTCATGTTCGGCAGGCAGCACAGATAGGCCAGATCGAAGGCCCCCGCATGGGTCGCCCCGTCCGCCCCCACCAGGCCGGCCCGGTCCAGGCAGAAGCGCACGGGCAGGTTCTGCAGCGCCACGTCATGCACGACCTGGTCGTAGGCCCGCTGCAGGAAGGTCGAGTAGATCGCCACGAACGGCTTGTAGCCCTCCGTCGCCAGCCCGCCCGCGAAGGTCACCGCGTGCTGTTCGGCGATGCCGACGTCGAAGGTCCGGTCCGGATGCGCCTTGCCGAACAGGTCGATGCCGGTGCCGCCCGGCATCGCGGCGGTGATCGCCACCACCCGGTCGTCGGCATCCGCCGCCTTGATCAGGCTCTCGCCGAACACCCGGGTGTAGGCCGGGGCGTTGGGCTTGGCCTTGGCCTGCACGCCGGACAGCACGTCGAACTTGACCACGCCGTGGTAGCGGTCGGCCGAGGCCTCGGCCGGCGCGTAGCCCTTGCCCTTCTGGGTGACGACGTGGAGCAGGATCGGGCCCTGCTCCGAGTCGCGCACGTTCTTGAGCACCGGCAGCAGGTGGTCGAGGTTGTGACCGTCGATGGGCCCGACATAGTGGAAGCCCATCTCCTCGAACATCGTGCCCGAGCCCACCACCAGGGAGCGGGCATATTCCTCGGCCGCGGCCGCGCGCTGGTAGAGTGCCTTGGGCAGGAGCTTGCCGAGCTGCTTGGCGGTCTCGCGCAGGGACTGGTAGGTGTCGCCCGAGGCCAGCCGCGCGAAATAGGCCGACATGGCGCCCACGGGCGGGGCGATCGACATGTCGTTGTCGTTGAGGATGACGATCAGGCGGGATTTGAGCGCGCCGGCATTGTTCATGGCCTCGTAGGCCATGCCGGCCGACATCGAGCCGTCGCCGATCACCGCCACCATGTTGCGGCGCCTGTGGGCGGGGGCGCCCCTGGTCTGGGCGGCCGCGTCGTCGAGGTCGCGCGCCACGGCCATGCCGAGGGCCGCCGAGATCGAGGTGGACGAGTGGGCCGCGCCGAACGGATCGTAGACGCTCTCCGAGCGCTTAGTGAAGCCCGACAGGCCGCCGGGCTGGCGCAGGGTCCGGATGCGGTCGCGCCGGCCGGTGAGGATCTTGTGCGGATAGGCCTGGTGGCCGACATCCCAGACGATGCGGTCGTCGGGCGTGTCGAACACGTGATGCAAGGCCACCGTGAGCTCGACCACGCCGAGCCCGGAGCCGAGATGCCCGCCCGTCACCGAGACCGCGTCGATCATCTCGGTGCGGACCGCATCCGCCACCGCCTGCAGCTGGCTCTCCGGCAACAGCCGCAGAGCCGCGGGCTCGGACAGACCGTCCAGGATCGACGGACCCTCCGACAGCCCCGACGCGGAGGACGCTGGCGAGGTTTCGCCCGTGGTTTCTTGCCGTGACACCGA
>NZ_JAGHKN010000086.1:0-1794 GCF_023093475.1 Methylobacterium sp. 37f | reverse complement strand
CATCCTCCAGGATATCGGTAGCATCCATCAGGATCAGGGCGTCGTCGTCGACCACGAGGGCGAAGGGCGCATCGGAAGGGCCAGGCAGGGTCATCAAGGGGTAAGGCCAACCTCGTCCAGAGGTTGCTGGATAACATAAGTTTGTTTTGGCGGTGCTTGCCGATTCACGGCGCACTGTTGTTTGGGCCGAAGCCTCAACATGCTGCACGGATACGAGCGAGTGAACGACAGGGTGTATCCCGACGGTACGGCGCACGTCGGCGAAGGTCGCTTTCCTGCCTGCACGCTCAATGCACCGGCCAGGACCTATCAACTGAGATACTCAAGGAGGGCAACTTATCGAGCTAACCTGTGTTGCGCTCTCATGTCGACGAAGCGCTCCATGAAAGCCACCGCCGTGCTCGTCGTCGAGGACGACGACCTCGTGCGCCTCTGCGCCGTCGAGATGCTTGAGGATGCGGGCTTCGTGATCGTCGAGGCACGCCATGCCGACGAGGCCTGGTTCATCCTTCACGAGCGTGCGGACATAGGAGCGCTCTTCACCGACGTCGACATGCCGGGCTCGATGTGCGGGGTGACCCTGGCCGGACGCGTACACGACGCCTGGCCCGACATCCGACTGGTCGTGACCTCGGGTCGGCACCGTCTGGCCCAGGGGGATATCCCCGATCACGGCCTGTTCGTCCCCAAGCCCTACAGCGCGGACCAGGTCGTTGACGCGATCCACCAAGCTACCTGATGGGGTCAGCTTGACACGGTACCTTTTCGCGTTGGGCGAGATTGGACTTCTTTCGGGCTGACACGCGATGAATCGGCCAGATCGGCTCGGGACGAAATTTCCCGGATCGTTCCGGTAATCCCATCCCGAAGCCTGCCCTAGGTCACCGCAAAATCAAGAGGGGCCCCGAAGGGCCCCATGGGATCACATGCGGTGATGGCGATGACCATGGCCGTGGCGCATCATGTGACCGCGGTGATGATGGTGACGCATCATGTGGCCGCGGTGGTGGTGGTGACGCATGTGATGACCGCGGTGGCCATGCATGCCGTCCATGCGAACGTCGACGATGTTGGTAGTTGCATCGACGGCGCCGATCATGCCGGGGGCGGCCGAGGCGGGTGCGGCGATGCCGATGGCGCCGAGCGCGGCCAAGGCTGCAGCGGCGATCAGGGATTTCTTCATGGGGGCTTCCTCGTGGGTTATTGGTGGCCTGGACCGGGTCAGGTACCCATCCGGCGTCATCGAGAAACGGCCATGCTTCCAGGACCGTTCCGCGGTGTGCGTACTCACAAGCCGGGCATGGATAAGGGAATGCCTTTCCGTGGAGCCGGCTCGGGAGGGGGCATGGCACGGCGTTGACGTAGGCACGCCGTGGCATTCCTCATGGCGGTCGCCGAGCGATTGCATCGTCGGCCATCCTTCATCCGGGCCGGGTGCACGCCGAAGCAAGCTTCCGAGGCGGTGCGGCGAACCGAGATCATGGCGCCCGCTAAATGACGTAGGTCACCACAATCGCGTCGTTGATGCAGGCGCTCATTGCGTTCGTCGAAGCGAATTAATGGGACACAACATGCTGACCTGATGGTCGCCCGTATGGCGTCTGCCACGGACTGATCAGCCCCCATTGAAGTGGCTCTTCGCCAAGTTTGGTGGATTGGGTTGGTGGGGGGGGGGGATGCCGGAAGGTAGCTGCTGGCTGAACCGGGCGGGGATTCTCAGATCAGGGTATGACCCTTCTCTGTCACATCCCCGGTTGTCGTCTTCTCCACGTCACGCGTGAGGAGAGCACTGCC
>NZ_JAGHKN010000085.1:0-1922 GCF_023093475.1 Methylobacterium sp. 37f | reverse complement strand
CCGCACGTCGAGGCCGGCCTGCGCCACCAGGGCGTCGCGGCTGATCGGCGTGCCCGCCGTCAGGAAGCCCGGACCGGCGCCGAAGCTGAGGAGCGCCTTCGGCACCACCTCGCCGTAGGCCCGGCGGTAGCCCACCAGCCCGTGCAGGGACACCGGCGCCCCGGCGCCCAGATCCAGGCTGGTCTGGCCGCGCACGCCCACCGTCGAGGTCGCCACCTCGGTGGTCTGGGCCGCGCCGCTCAGGGCCGCGAGCCCGCCCGTCTCGGCGAAGCGGTCGCGCCCGATCGACACGTAGGCCCCGCCCACGAAGGGCTCGAGGGAGGTCGGCTGGAGCGCGGGCGCCGGGGCCGCCGCCATCACGAACCGGTAGCCGATCTCGCCGAAGCCCTGCGCGGCGGAGCCGCCGTAGCGGGCCGTGTCGCTGTCGGAGAAGCCCGCGAAGGTGACGCTCCGGCGCAGGCGGCTCGCCTGATCGGCATAGACCGCGCCGAGGCGCAGGGCGAAGGGCCCGCGCTCGAAGCCGCCATAGACGCCGCCGAAGCCGCTCTGGATCGTGCCGGAGGTCAGGCGCCCGGCGCTGTCGAGGCTGGTGACGGTGTAGCCGCCGGTGAACCCGAGGCGGAAGCCGGTCTCGAGGCGGACATCGGCGCCGAGCACGAAGCCGGAGGTCTGGCGGGCGAGGGCGGCGGCGTTGCCGTCGCCGCGGGCCTGGCCGAAGCTGCCGAAGCCCTGGCCCCAGAGCCCGAACACCCGCGGGTCGAGCACCCGCATGGGCACCGGCACCACGGGCGCGGCCCGGCCCGGCAGGTCGGCGCTATAGGTCGCCGGCAGCGCACCGTAATCCTCGGCCTCGTCCGCGCCCGGGGCTGGCCCCCGGCGCAGGCGGTCGAGGATGGCCTCGCGCACGAAGAAGGCGGTCTCGAACTGGGCGGCGGTGGCGCTGGCGTGGATGTCGCCGGTGAGCGCCCCGAAGGCGGCCCGGGCCTCGGGCGTGCTCAGGCCGACGGTGCGGCCGTAGAGGGCGCTGCCGGCCCCCGCCGCCTGGATGGCGTCGGCGACGCCGCCCTGGTTGCGGGTCTGGGCGATGGTGGAGAAGGCCACGTCGTTGCGGGTCAGGGTCAGGTCGACCGCGTTCGCGCCGTAGCCGAGGGTCGGCGTCAGGAAGGCGAAGTTGGCGCTGACGCCGGCGAACCGGCCCTGCACGCCGCCGCCGGCGGTCAGGACGGTGTAGCGGGTGCGCGGAGCGTAGGCGCCATCGGCCGCCAGCACCTGCACGATGCCGCCCGCCAGCGTCGCGGTGCCGGCCACGGCGAGGCGGTCGGCCCGGCCGTCGGCGTCGGCCTCGACCCGGAGGGTCGTGCCGGCCGCGAAGGCGGCGTTGCCGGCGACGGTCAGGGTGCCGATGGAATTGCCCGGCGCCACCACGGCGCCGGCCTGGACCACGAGGCCGCCGATCGTGCCGGTGCCGCCGAGGCTGGCTCCGTCGCCCACCGTCACGAGCGCGTTGGCCAGGCTGCCGTCGACCGCGAGCCGGCCCTGGGCGACGCCGACCGGGCCGGACAGGGTGCTGAGGCCGGTCAGCGCGAGGCTGCCGCTGCCGGTCTTGGTCAGGGTGCCGCGGCCGGCGATCGGGTTGGCCAGGGTGGCGTCGGTGGCCTGGTTGAGGATCAGGCTGGCATTGTCCAGGATGGCGCCCGAGCCGAGGCCGGCGGCGGAAGCCACGAGGGTGCCGCCCGCGATGGTGGTGCCGCCCGCATAGGTGTTGGTGCCGGTCAGCACCAGGGTGCCGCTGCCCGCCTTGGTCAGCGAGCCGCGACCGCCGATGTCGTTGTTGAAGCTGTCGAGGGCCGAGACCCCGCCCTGCGCCGCATCCATCGTCACCGTCACGGCGTCGTTGAACGCGCCGTACCCGTCCGCCGCCG
>NZ_JAGHKN010000084.1:0-1937 GCF_023093475.1 Methylobacterium sp. 37f | reverse complement strand
GACGAGGACGTCGCGAACGGCGTCCCAGAGCAGGAAATGGCCTTGGCCCTGCTGTCCGGGCGGGGCGCCGACGAGCGCTGGCATGTTCGAAAGGACGGCAGCCGGTTCTGGGCCAACGGCGAGATGATGCCCCTAAGGGACGAGCACGACAGGCACGAGGGTTTCCTCAAGATCCTGCGCGACCGCACGGAGCAACGGAACGCCGCGGCCAAGGAGCAGGCGGACGCCGCGTTCATGCGCGGCGTGCTGTCCTCCTCGGCCGACTGCATCAAGGTGCTCGATCCCGACGCACGGCTGACCTTCATGAACGAGGGCGGGCTGGCCGTCATGGAGGCCGACGACTTCAACCAGGTGAAGGGTTGTGACTGGACCGGGTTCTGGAAGGGACAGGCCCAAATGGACGCAAAGGCGGCATTCTGGGCGGCGTTGGCCGGCGGCACCGGCCATTTCCAGGCCCCGGCCGAAACGCTCAAGGGCACGGCGAAGTGGTGGGACGTGCAGGTCACACCGATCCGCGGCGCTGATGGACGGCCGGAGCGGCTTCTGGTGGTGTCGCGCGACGTCACCGCCCAGCGCGCCTCCGAGCAGCGCATCGTCGAAAGCGAGAAGCGCTGGCGCGGCCTGTTCGAGGGCATGCAGGAAGGCTTCTTTAGCGGCGAAATCATCCGCAACGCGAACGGGAAGGCCACGGACTACCGGTTCGTGGAGATCAACCCGGCCTTCGCCGCGCAGTCTGGCCTCCCTGTCGAGACAGTGGGCCGGACCCTGCGCGAGGCCATTCCCGACATCCCCGACTGGCTGATCGAAACCTACGCACGGGTGGTCGACACCGGCACTCCCGAGGTCTTCGAGATTTCGGTGCCGCAGCTCGGGCGCGTGTTCGAGGTTCGCGCATACCGTGAAGCGGAGAATCGTTTCGCCGCGATGTTCATCGACGTCTCGGACCGCAAGCAGGCCGAGACCCGGCGTGCCGCCCTGGCGGAGCTCGGCGACCGCTTACGCAATTCGGACGATGCGGGGGAGATCGCCTGCGTGGCTGCGGAGATCCTTGGCCGCACCCTCGGGCTATCCCATGCGGGGTACGGGGCGGTGGACCACGACCGGGAAACCATCGCCGTCGGTGACGGCTGGACCGCTCCGGGCATTCCGGGCATCGGCGGGGTGCATTCGTTCCGGGATTACGGCTCGTACATCGAGAACCTGAAGTCCGGCCATGCCGTGATCATCGACGACGTCGCAAACGACGTTCGGACGGCGAATGATGCGGAAGCCCTCGCGGCCATCCACGTGCGTTCGCTTTTGAACTTGCCGCTCATGGAGCACGGTCGGTTCGTCGCACTGCTGTTCGCGTTGAAGGCCAAGCCATACGCCTGGACGGGCGAGGAGATCAGTTTCGCCAACAACATCGCGGACCGGACCCGCGCGGCGTTGGCACGGATCGAGGCGGAGGAACGTCAGCGAACCCTGAACCTCGAACTGAGCCACCGCATGAAGAACATGCTGGCGATGGTCCAGTCCATCGCCACCCAGACCATGCGCACGGCAACCGACCTGAATGCGGCCAAGGACGTCCTCGCCGGTCGGCTGATCGCGCTCAGCAAGTCGCACGATCTCCTGCTTGGCGGAGAGATCGGGTCGGCACCTATCGAGACCTTGATCGAGAGCGCCTTGCAGACGCACCGGGACAATCCGGGGCGGTTCGTCCTCAAAGGACCCACCTTCACCATCGGGTCGAAGGCGGCGATGTCCCTCTCGCTGATGCTGCATGAGCTCGCGACCAACGCGGCCAAGTATGGGGCCCTTTCGACGGCCCAGGGCAAGGTCTCGGTCGAGTGGACGCTTCGCGAGGATGGCGGCGAGCCGCACTGCGCCCTGCGATGGTTGGAGCAAGGTGGTCCCGTCGTGAAGGCGCCGACACGGAGCGGTTTCGGTTCTAG
>NZ_JAGHKN010000083.1:0-2487 GCF_023093475.1 Methylobacterium sp. 37f | reverse complement strand
CGACACCCAAGAGCCTTGTAGAAGATCTTTGGCCCAAAGCCTTATTGAGATCACCGCGCGGATCGTACGCATGTCTGAGGGGGTCAGGTTCGAAGGCATCGGGCTGCCAGCTCATGGCGTTGCGCCGTTCGATCAGTCCCATGACGGCGTTCACCGTTTGTTGGAGACGCACAGTGGCCATCGTTGCGACGCCGTTCAAAGTTGGGCTAAGCGCCTCAAAGAGCAGTTCCTCCTTGAACGCATTTTCAATGAGAATTTCCTCGACTTCATGCCGGACAGGGTCAAGAAACTTGACACCTAAGCCATGAGCTTCATGACGAGTGATGCGGAAAGCCCGGGGCAACCTGCTTCCGCCAATAGACAAATCGAAGTTCTCGGGAATGCATTGCTCAGTATGAGGTCGCACGAACGCGCCTAGAGTTGAGATATCCGTGATTGTACAGCGGATAGGATCACTAGCTCTAGGCACAAAGATCCGAGCATCTAGATAACAAGGCTGCCTCTGGACGCGTCTTTGGTCTGAAATTTGATATCTCCCAGTCCAATATTGCTCCTCTGATTTCATGTCATTATGATTATCCACTCGTTAATGATCAATTAACTTGCAATTGATATTTCGGATTGCCTATATACCTATCTGCGGATTTTTATAGCAGAGATCACGAATGCTGGTCTGAGAGTTTTATACCTGAAACGAGACTGCAAGCTAATCTTTAGCCTGCTCGCCGTTGGTACATCATGACGAGTCTGAAAAAACTGCCTTTGCGGAAGTAGTATTTCTAACAAATGGATTTGATACTTTGCTGAAGACGGAATTATTGAAGGTTCAAGATTAAGCATAGGCGTTTGAAAATGGCTGATTCAGAACTAGATCGGCTTGCTACCTTGAATCATCTCATCAGCGAAGCGGAAGCTAGACGCGTTGAGCAGATGCTGCAGATCGCTACTCTGCTGACTGAGGGCGAGAGTGCCACGGACGCAGAGAATGATCTACGCCAGATCCAAGGGCTGTTGAAGCGAATGCGCATACATAGAGATATTGAGCTGTCACAGCTGAGCCAGTGACACGCCTTTTGCAGGGCCTGTCGCAAAGGCGATAGCGCCGGTGTTTACTCGACGTAGACCATACGACCTGCATGGCGCCTTCCGTTCTGGGGGCCGCCTCATGATCCTGTCCGCCATCGCCGCCAAGCTCAAGCAGCGCGCCAAGGCCGACTTCAAGGGCCGGCATTATGAGGCTGCGCTCATCGTACAGGCGGTCTCCTGGTACCTGCGCTATTCGCTGAGCTATCGCGATATCGAGGAGCTGTTCCTGGAGCGCGGCTTGGAGGTGGATCACAGCACCCTGAACCGCTGGGTGCTCGCCTACGCGCCGCTGATCGAGAAGCGGCTACGCCAGTTCCGCAAGCCGCATTGCGGATCGGTCCGGATCGATGAGACCTACATCAAGGTCCGCGGTGAGTGGCGCTATCTGTACCGAGCCATCGACAAGCACGGTAATCCTGTCGACTTCCTGCTGACCGCCAACCGCGACCTCGACGCCGCGAAGCGCTTCTTCCGCAAAATGCTGGCGGATCAGCCGCTACTCGCGCCTGACCGGATCGGCACGGACGGCGCCAGCATCTATCCGCCTGCCATCGTGGCCGTGAGGACCGACGGCCTCCCGGCCTGTACCCCAACCCACTACGTCACGAAGCAGCTGCAGCAGGGCATCGAGAGCGACCACTTCCGGGTGAAACAACCCATGCCGCGCGTAGGCGGCTTCCACTCGTTCAACACGGCGCGACGCACGACCTGCGGCTTCGAGGCCATGCTTTGGCTGCGCAAAGGCTTCGGCTTTGCCGGTGCGTGGACCGTCCGCGAGCACAACCAACTGCTTGCCGTCTGCTTCGGACTTCCGGCGGTTAACAAAACCTGAAAACGAGGCATATCCGGCGCCTACTGCTGCCTACGGCACGGCTTGCGACAGGCCCCATTCCCCGGCATGGTCTGCGACGTAAGGAGGCTGCGCGCTACGTCGGCATCAGCACCACGAAGGTCGATGTCTGCGTGAAGGACGGGCGCATGCCACAGCCGTTCAAGATTGACGCCTTATCCTGACTGCTGGAACCTTGTCCGATCAATGACATACACGCTGCACCAACTGGCACCCGGGAGTTACGACCTAGCCCTAGATGGGGTCATCGTCGGAGGGGTAGTCCGTGAGACTACAGCCGGAGGCTCTTCTATAGGCTGGTGTGCGGAGTTGCTGCAGGATCTACCGGCAGCGACACGCCCTCATCCCTTCGATTGTGTGGAGCATCGTTTTCCGACGCTGGAGGCAACAGCGGAGTGGCTCGGGGTGCGCTGGTGCTGGAAACCTTCGAAGAAGCATAAGCTCCAGCTACGGGCGAGCACCTAAACGGCTTCGGGCGTGATCCGAGCGCAGGCACTTGAGAGACTGTGCGCTCTTGCCGGACAGAAAAAAGAGCTGTGTCGTCGTTTCAC
>NZ_JAGHKN010000082.1:0-2954 GCF_023093475.1 Methylobacterium sp. 37f | reverse complement strand
GTGGGTGGACGGGGCGGGGCGCCGGCTGGCGTCACGACGCCGGCGTGACCCGGACGGTGTCGACGGAGGCGCGGCGCGCCATCTCAGGCTGCCCGCGCGACCCTGCCGAAGGTCGTCTGCTTGACGAACTTCGCGCGCAGGTGGGCGCCCGAGGTGACGGGCGCATATTTCGCGGGCCTGCCGGGTCCCTGGCAGGTCGGCAGGCAGGCCACCTCGGCGTCGTAGTTCGGCTGGTGGAAGAACACGATCGACAGACGATCGACGTTCTCCTCCGTATCGAATCTCGGGTTGACCACCCGATGGACCGTCGACGACCAGATGTCGTTGGTCCATTGCTGCATCAGGTCGCCGATGTTCACGATGAAGGTGCCTGGAATCACCGGCACATCGACCCATGCGCCGAGCTTATTCTTCACCTGCAGGCTCCTGTCGCCGATCTCCTTGCGCAGGATCGTCATGCTGCCGTAATCGGAATGGGCGCCGGCGCGGAGCTGATCGAGCAGCGGGGCGTTGGTCTGGGCCGGGTAGCGCAGGGCGCGCATCATCGAGATGCTCTTGTCGATGCTCGGATCGAAGTGGGTCTCGTCGAGCTTCAGCCCGAGGGCGAAGATCCGCATCAGGTCACGCGCCAGGCGGTCGACCGCGCGGAAATACGCCGTCCACACCGTCCGCAACTCCGCCGGTTCATT
Source organism: Methylobacterium sp. 37f (assembly GCF_023093475.1). Taxonomy (NCBI): domain Bacteria; kingdom Pseudomonadati; phylum Pseudomonadota; class Alphaproteobacteria; order Hyphomicrobiales; family Methylobacteriaceae; genus Methylobacterium; species Methylobacterium sp. 37f. Next base: position 2,265 of record NZ_JAGHKN010000082.1, on the reverse strand, counting down.
CGGCCAGATGTTCGGGGCGAAGTGCGGCCCGGCGGCGGCGCCGAACGCATAGGCATCGTCGGGCGGCACGTCGACCGGGCCGATCGAGAGCGATTCCTTGATGTCCGGCGGCGTCGGCGCGTCGAGGCTGAAGGAGAGGCCCTCCCCGCCCACGGCGCTGTAGCCCCGGACCTGATCGGGGGCCGGCCGTTCGACGGCGAGCTTCTCGGCATGGGGACGCTCGAAGAACGCCTTCGAGACCGCGTAGGTCGTCTCGATCAGCGATTCCGGGATGCCGTGGCCCGAAACCACCAGGAAACCGATATCCCGGCACGCCTGATCGACCTCGGCGGCGACGGCGGCTTTGCCCTCCGGCGTCCCCGCACGGTAGGGCGTCAGATCGATCACGGGAACCTGCAGAAGCGTCATGGCGAGGTCCTTAGTTTGACCATATGGTCAGAAACCGTAAGGCAAACCCCATGCCAGCACAGGTTGCGCACCTACGGCAGGCGGCAACGCCAGGCCTGCGTGATCATCGCGGCGTCGCTGACGAGGCCGAGATGCGTGGCGACGATGCGCAGGGCGGACGCCTCCAGGGCGGCGTCGGTGCCGGCGACGAGGTCGGCCGCCACGACGACGTGGTAGCCGAGGTTCGAAGCGTCGAAGGCCGAGTTGAGGATGCAGCAATCCGCCAGGCATCCGTCGAACACGATGGTGCGCGTGCCGAGGTTGCGGAGCAGAAAATCCAGGTCGGTCGGATGGAAGGCCGAGAGACGTTTTTTGCCTTCGACGATCAGATCCCGGTCCTCCACCTCGGTGACGAAGTCGTTCCAGCGTGTTCCCTCGATCGCATGCTCGTCGGCGTTGGGGATGTCTCCGACATGCAGCGGGAAGACCAGGCGCCAAGCGGCCTTCAGGCCGTTGACATCGTCGACGCCGCCTGCGCGAAGCCTGCTGCGCACGTGGATGACGCGGATGCCGGCCGCCCGCGCGGTCCGGTGAAACGCGTCGACCGCCGGTACGATGGCCCGGGCGCGGGGCGCCGGGCACGGGCAGGCCGGGTCGTCATCGAGATGACCGCGATGCAGGTCGATGGAGACGACCACGGTCGTCGCTGGATCGAAGAAGGGCGCGAAGGCCGCGCCGAGTTCCTGCGGCCGACCATTGATATAGCTTCGCATCGCGAGCGCGACTCCCACCGGCCCCACACCCATGCGGACGAGGCCCCCTGGGTCATCACTATCGGTGCCGCGCCGATCTTGCGACGATCAAGCTGCAACTGAATTAATCAGACTTGCTCTTTTCTTTTTCAGTAAGTCCATCGCGCGAGCAGATCGGACGATCTTGGGCAGGCGGCTCGTTGCGTGTGGCCTCCGGCAGCGAACGAGCGATCCACGCCCCATCGGCCTAGCGAACAGGAGGACGCCGCGTGCGGCGCACGGACGTTCGCCGGCTTTTGATCGGCGGCCCTCCCGGAACGAAGCGTTAGGAATCTCCGCGGAAAAGCCTGCGCGCCTGAAGACTTCGTAAGTCCCATCGCGGTCATGAGGATAGACCGCGAAACACCCGGAAAGTCTGGTTTCGCGGCCCCTGCGCGTTTGCGATCATCCGATCGCGCGCGTTTTCGGACTTGGAGAAACACCATGCGTTGTGGCCGTCTCGGAGGATCGCGCGTCGCGAGCCTCGTCGTCATCCTCGGCGCGGGTCCGTCCCTCGCGGCCGAGCGGCAGCCCTTCGAGATGGTGAAGGGCTGGGAGATCGAGCGCACGATCGGCGACACCAGCCCGCATGCCTGCCTGATGAGCCACACCTACCAGGACAAGGACGACGGGAACGCCGTCAACGGCATCATCTTCGCCCTGGGGGAGACGGAAGCGGCGCTGGGCCTCGTCTATGAAAACTGGACGTGGGACAAGCAGGAGAGCGTGAAGGTGCCGTTCTTCCTCGACAAGACCCGCTACGACGCCAAGGCGCGCTGGGTCGGCGACGGGCAATCCCTCACCGCCACCTTCCCGACAAGCATCGTCCCCAGGCTGATGGCGGCCCAGACCATCATCCTGAAATTCGACAACGGCAACGCCGATTTCGAGATCGGCGGATTTGCGGAGGGCTACGAGTCCCTCCGGCGCTGCAACGCCGCCAAGGCCGAGAGCGCCAAGGTTGAGGCTCCCAAGGCCGAGGGTCCCAAGGTTGAGGCTCCCAAGGTTGAGGCTCCCAAGATTGAAGCTCCCAAGGGCGGAGCCGCCGTGGCCGCGGCCCCCATGGCAGCCCCGCCGGCCCCTGCCC
>NZ_JAGHKN010000081.1:0-3317 GCF_023093475.1 Methylobacterium sp. 37f | reverse complement strand
GAGCTCTCGAAACGTGTCAGCAATCGTCTCACAATCCCCACTACAGGGATCCGCAAGGACAATAATCGCCGCCCACGCTTCTCTTTCTCAGATTCACTTGTCAAAGAACACCAACAACAGACAGAAATACCGCCCAGATCACCAGGCGACAACCCATCAACAGTCAGGAGATGCAAAAGCAAGCCGCCAATCGCCTTGGCCGCTCGCCGATGAATAGGGGTATACGGATCCCAATCCGACCCGTCAACACCCACGATTGGGGAAAACGCACATGTCGCAGTTTGGTTCTCTCTCGGACGCTGCGGGGACGTGTCGAGGTCGCGTCCTTTCCGGTCCGGAATCACGCCGCGGATCGCGTGACCTCGACACGTGCTCATGCCGACGTTGTGCGCGTGCCTGAGGTTCCCAGGATTCGCTCCAAGGTTGAGCTGAGGCTTCGAATCTTGGTCGATCTGGGTCTGATACACCGTCATCTCCAGGTTGCACGACCATCCGTCTCTCTTCTCGAAAACCTCTGATTCCGTGGCCCTCTCAAAAGTGAACCCTCCCCCCCGTCTGCAGGAACGACCGTGGATCCGACGGCTTGGCGAGGACGCGGGCCGTCACTGCTGACCCCATCCGGGACCTTGCTCCGGGGATTCCAGCGGGCCAGCCAGCCCAGCCAGATTGGGGAGACGATCCGAACCACGTTGGTAAGGTTGGGACGGCAGTGGACCCGTCGCTCCGTGATCGACACCAGGTCGAGGCGCTGGGCGATCCGTAAGGCGAGGCGCGCCTTGGTCTGGCCCACACCAGCCCGTGCAGCGATCTCGGGGATCGAGAGCGTGCATTGGCGGCCAGCGACGAATGCATCGGCCACGATCTTGAGGACCGCCAGTTCGCCCGTGGTGAAGTGGCAGGCGAGCCTCGGCGGCAGAGGGCCGGAAGCCGCAAGGGTCCGCCGCCGCACCTGCGATCGGGCCCTATCAGGCGAGCGCTGAGGGTTCTTGGTCGGGAAGTAGGACCAAAGGCGGGGGTCTTTGCCCGGGGAGGCTCCGGGTGCTTCTGCGGCCATCCCAGGAATCATCTGAGATGAGACGGCCTTGAGACATCCGAGGGAGACAGCGGCGGCCTGATCAGGCCGGCGGCGGCCGTGAATGGCTTCGGCGAGTTCCTGGGCCTGCGCTTCCGTCAGAGCGCCTTCCCCGACCGATCGCCACACATCGCGGCTCAGGGCGTCCAGGGCGGCCACGGGAACATGGTTAACGAGGGTGAGTAGATGGTCGAACGACATGGTGGTCCCTGGGTTGGGACCGCATCAGGCCAAGCGACATCGCTCCGAGAATGAACATTCTCGATTGACTCCTGAGGGGAGCTATGATGTGCTGAGGATGTTCCGTTGTCTTTTGCACATCACACGATTTGACGGCCCTTCCGGTTTGGCGACCGGGGGGCCGTTGTCGTTTCAGGGTCCTACTGCGGCGTGGCGGTGGTTCCTTGATCGAATCTCCGGTCTTGCGAGAGACCGAGACTGTGCATTCGGCACGCGAGGGGCTCTCCTGTCAAACCAGGGACTTGTGCCGCTTCGAATCGGCGCCTGGCTGGTCCCATCGTCGGGACCGACGCGACCGTCCAACCCGCTGTGCCAGCCGACTAAAATGATAGGATCGAGGGCCTGTGCAGACAGCCGATCCAAGGTGGGCAAGGCGAACAGAGAAGCGCAACATTATGAAATAAAACACGAATTCTGTCTCAATGGGCAAATGGGTTTTTGCCCAAGAACGCGATTGGGTTTACGGGTTCTTGGAGATTTAGGCCCTAGGGCCCTTGGAGGTTTGGGTTAGCAAAGCCCGGGGGGCCTTTTCGATGGCGGTCATCAGCGTCTGCTCGACAAAGGGTGGAGTCGGGAAGACGACCCTTGTGATCTGCCTGGCCGACGCCTTCGCCCGTCAGGGGGGAAGCGTGGTCATCGTCGATGCCGACCCGAACGGGCATGTCGGCGCATGGCGCGACCGCGCGGGGGCAGATTCCACCGTCGCGGTCATCTCGGGGGTGACGGAGACCGTCATCCTCGATCGCATCGGGGAGGCGGCAACGCGGTACGGGATCGTTCTGGTCGATCTCGAAGGGGCGGCCTCGCAGGCCGTCACCTACGCGATCGCCGAGTCGGACCTCGTTCTAGTCCCCACTAAGATCTCGGGGATGGACCTGCAGGAGGTATTCCGGACCTACGAGGTGGTGCAGCGGGCCGAGCGCATGCTGCGCCGATCGATCCCGGCGCGGGTGGTCCTGACCCAGATGTCGCCGCTCCAAAGCCGCGTCGCCCAGCATGCCCGGGAGGAGATCCAGAATGCCGGTATCCCGCTACTGCGGACCGAGGTGATCCAGCGAGCCGCGTACCAGTCCATTCACTTCACGGGGTCGACACCGGCGGGGCCGGGCGGAGATCCGAAAGCCGCCGCCGAGGTGAGCGGCGTCCTGACCGAGCTCCTCACCATCCTGGCCGAGCAACAGGGCTTGGCCGAGCAACAGGGCGCCTGACGATGAGCAAGCCTCCGTTTCCCCCCCCGTTCCTACCCTCGCCCCGCCCACGGCCGCATACGAGTCCGGAGGATGCCCGACAGCTCGCCGCGGCCGCGAGCGACCTCGGCTTCACGCGAGCCTCGAGCCCCCCCTCAGAACCGATCCCTACGCCCGGGATCCCGGGCGAACCCCGGGCGGCCGAGGCCGCACCGGTTCGAGCCCCCAGGGCCCCGGCTGGTACGCGGCGGCGGTCCAAGGCCGCCAAGGGGGCAGTTTTGAAGGTCGAGGTGCCGGATCCCGTCTGGACGGCCCTGCGGCAGGAGGCTCTCGATCGCCGGGTGACCGTGAAGTATCTGATCCTCGAGGCCCTCGCGACCAAGGGCTACGCCTTCGATCTCTCCGCCATCCCGAAGGATGGGCGCCGCCTGCGTTAAACGCGCGGTCTGCAAAGGTCTCGTCCGAAAAACCGCCTGTCCGCAAACGCGATCCAACTCCTGCGGACGTGTCCCACGGGGCTGCGCCAGCGTCCACAGGACTATGGTCCAACGGACATGAAACCCAAGCTTGCGGACATGAAACCAAGGCTTGGAAACGCAAAAAGGCCACCCCGGAGGGTGGCCTTTTTGCGTTCGATGATCGTCGATAGGGATTATGTGTCTTGTTCTGAGCAGGTCTGGCGGCGACCGACTCTCCCGTGTCTTGAGACACAGTACCATGGGCGCTGGTGTGTTTAACGGCCGAGTTCGAGATGGGATCGGGTTCTGGGCACACCGCTCAAACCACCAGACCGGCGCAGGACAAGGATGTTCGGCAAG
>NZ_JAGHKN010000080.1:0-3905 GCF_023093475.1 Methylobacterium sp. 37f | reverse complement strand
CATCCTCCAGGATATCGGTAGCATCCATCAGGATCAGGGCGTCGTCGTCGACCACGAGGGCGAAGGGCGCATCGGAAGGGCCAGGCAGGGTCATCAAGGGGTAAGGCCAACCTCGTCCAGAGGTTGCCGGGTAACATAAGTTTGTTTTGGCGTCGCTTGCCGATTCACGGCGCACTGTCGTGGGGACCGAAGCCTCGACATGCTGCGCGGATACGAGCGGGTGAACGACAGGGTCTATCCCGACGGTACTGCGCACGTCGGCGAAAGCCGCTTTCCTGCATGCACGCTCATCGCATCGGCCGGGACATTTCAACTGGGATGCTCAAGGAGGGCAACTTATCGAGCTAACCTGTGTTGCGATCTCATGACGACGAAGCGCTCCATGAAAGCCACTGCCGTGCTCGTCGTAGAGGACGACGACCTCGTGCGCCTCTGCGCCGTCGAAATGCTGGAGGATGCCGGTTTCGAGATCGTCGAGGCACGGCATGCCGACGAGGCTTGGTTCATCCTGCATGAGCGCTCCGACATCGGGGCACTTTTCACCGACGTCGACATGCCGGGTTCTATGTGCGGTGTCACCCTGGCCGGGCGCGTACACGACGCCTGGCCCGATATCCGCCTGGTCGTAACCTCGGGGCGGCAACGTCTAGTCGACGGGGACATCCCCGACCACGGCTTGTTTGTCCCCAAGCCCTACAGCGCGGACCAAGTCATCGACGCGATCCACCACGCCACCTGATCGACCACCGGGAAACTTTTGACCGTCGGTGGGTGTACGACGCCCGGTCCCTTCCCTGACATGGCCTGTCTTCGTCCCTAGCCTGTGGGGAGGAGGAGGACCCGAGCCGGAACTGCGGTCAGCCCACGGGCTTGCAGCACCTGACCAGTGCTTGGGCCGGCTGGAGAGAGTGTCTTTTCGGGCGATAGCGAAACGCACCATAGGCTGCTCGAAGCCTTCAAAGATGCCCAGGGCAAGGGCGATGGATCCTTCGAGCAGGCCGCGACGAGCGCTTTCAAGCATGTGTTCGACCACTTGGCTCGATTGAACTTGCGAGTCTCACTCGGAGGGGCGGAGGGCGAGTATCGGCAGCTGAAATCCGACGAGAGCGCGACCCTTCGTTAGCCAGTATACTCGGCGGCCTTCCGGGGCGCCGGGCTCGATTGGGACTGGCGACGAGACTTCCAGCGAAATCCGCTAGATGCGAAAGGTCGTGGGCCGACGACAGCCACGTTTGGAAGCGCGAACGTTCCTGTCCCTTCGATCGTTGAGGCTTGCCTTGCGAGCTCCCCACGTTCGCGGACGTGGAGCCCATGGATGCCCCTGATAGCCAGGACCGAATACTCGACGGCACAGACCCCTTTGCCCTCCGCGGCCGGCGATGGGCCAAAGACAGGGTTCTGGGCGCTGACACTCGGCTCGGTCGGCGTGGTCTACGGCGACATCGGCACCAGCCCGCTCTACGCCCTGAAGGAGTCCTTGCACGCAGCCGCCGGAGGGGGGCACGCACCGACCCGCGAGATGGTCTTCGGCGTCGTCTCGCTGATCCTCTGGGCGCTCATCCTCATCGTTACGCTCAAGTATGTGCTGTTGGTGATGCGGGCCGACAACGACGGCGAGGGCGGCACGCCTTCCCTGGTCGCGCTGGCCCAGCGCGCGCTGGGCCATTCCGGCGGGTTCGTCATCGTGCTGGGCATGGTCGGCGTTTCGCTGTTCTTCGGCGACGCCATCATCACGCCGGCCATGTCGGTGCTCTCGGCGGTGGAGGGGCTGAAGCTGGTGACCCCGGCCACCGATCCGTACGTCCTGCCCATCAGCCTCGCCATCCTGATCGGCCTGTTCGCAGTCCAGAGCCACGGGACGGCGCGGGTGGCAACCTTCTTCGGCCCCCTCACGGCGTTCTGGTTCATCGTCATGGCGCTTGGCGGCCTGAGCCACCTCGTCGACGATCCGAGCATTCTGGGTGCGCTCAATCCCGCCTACGGCATTTCCTTCATCCTGAGCCACGGCACGGCCGGCCTGCTGGCGCTCGGTGCCGTGTTCCTCGCTGTGACCGGGGCGGAGGCGCTTTACGCAGACATGGGACACTTTGGTCGCACGCCGATCCGCGCGGCCTGGTTCGGGCTGGTGCTGCCGGCGCTCGCGCTGAACTATCTCGGCCAGGGAGCCATGCTGCTCGCCCACCCGGAGCGGGCCGAGAACCCGTTCTTCCTACTCTATCCGTCCTGGGCGCTGCTGCCGATGGTGCTGCTCGCCACGGTGGCGACGGTTATCGCCAGCCAAGCCGTGATCACCGGCACTTTCTCGATTACACAGCAGGCGATGCAACTCGGTCTGCTGCCGCGTATGCGCGTCCTGCGCACATCCGAGACCGAGAAGGGGCAGATCTACATCCCCCGGGTGAACTGGTGGCTGCTCGTCGCGGTCGTATTCGTCGTGGTGCTGTTCAAATCATCGAGCGGCTTGGCGGCGGCTTACGGCATCGCGGTCACCGGCGACATGGTGATCACCGCCTGCCTGCTCTTCGTCGTCGCCTGGAAGGTCTGGCGCTGGTCGCCTGCGGTCGCGGCTGCGGTCATCGCGCCGTTCCTGCTCATTGAGGTGGTGTTCCTCTCGGCCAACGCTCTCAAGATCCTCCATGGGGGCTGGGTACCGCTGACCATCGGTGCCGCCCTCGTCACAGCGATGTGGACCTGGCGACGTGGTTCGGCTCTGATCGCCGAGGAGATCCACCGTCGGCGCGTGCCGCTGTCCGAATTTACGCAAATGGCCGAGACCGGCTCGATCCAGCGGGTGCCGGGAACGGCCATGTTCCTGACAGGTACCCCCGGTGATACCCCGGGGGCCCTGATGCACAACGTCAGGCACAACCGCGTGCTGCACGCGAACAATTTCATCCTGCACGTCGTCACGGAGGACCTGCCGCGGGTGGCCGACGCCGAGCGCGTCGCCGTGAAGAAGCTGTCCGACGCCTTCTCTTGCGTGACAGTGCGTTTCGGGTTCACCGAACTGCCCGACCTGCCGCGCGCCCTTGCCGCTGCGGGCCTGGACAAGGGCGACCTGTCTTACTTTCTGACGCGGCGCGTGCTGGTCGCCTCGCCGGAGACCGGCATGCCGGTGTGGCAGGACAGGCTCTACATCTCCATGGCCCGTGCGGCCACGGACGCGTCCCGCTACTTCCGCATCCCGGTCGACCGGGTTGTCGAGATCGGTGCCCGGATCGACATCTGAGCACGGTTGCCCGCCGCACCGAGGGACCGGTCGAGGATCAGAGGAGCGCGACGATGGCCTCGGTCCGGCGCATCATCAATCCTGTCGGCGGCTTCACGGCTAGCTTCGAGGTGTCCCTCCGGCGTCCGTGCGCCTGAGATGCCGAAAGGACATTCCGGGTCGTCCACCTCGTCCTCGTCGAGCGGCGACAGCGCCACATCGCGACGATCTACGACACCGTGACCTGGGCTGCCTGGCTGCAAACGCCGGGGGAATGCCAGAAACGGCGAGCGCACCCTCACGGTCTCGCTCGCTCTCGCAAACGGCATCCCGGCCAATCGCGGGGAGGCCGCCGTGCCGGGGCCTTCTTGGAACGCCCGACGCACCGGCAGTCCAGGCTTGTCGAAGCTATCGCCGTCCGCGAAGCGACTGCTTTGGGCTATAGAATACTATAACCGAACTGCGACGCCTTACGTCAGCAACGAAGCATTCCTCCGCTATTGATTGAAGCTCAGGCTTACGTCCGCTTTTGAGCTGAGTTCGCAGCGGCTTCTACGACCATGTTGGGTCGAGGCTGTGTCAAAAGCCCGATCTGAAGTAGACTTGCGGCCTCATCTGCGGAGGTCGGCATGGGTCGGTTCGTCGAAGGGCAGGACCGTCGGCAATCCTGGTTGCTGCCCAGTTCGCTGGACGACTA
>NZ_JAGHKN010000007.1:0-173889 GCF_023093475.1 Methylobacterium sp. 37f | reverse complement strand
CCGCCGGGCCTACGGCGAGGTGGTGCCGAAGGCGCTCCTCAGCTTCGGCGCCGGTCCGGGCTTCCTGACGGCGGGCACGCCGATCAGCCGCGACGCCCTGGTGGCGCAGGCCGGCCTCGACGTGCGGGTGGGCCGCGCCACCACCCTGGGCGTGGCCTATACCGGCCAGGTCGGCGAACGCGCCCAGGACCACGCCGTCAAGGGCAACTTCACCTACCGGTTCTGACAGGCGACCCACCGGGTCTGAGAAACAGGACGCGCGCCGCCGGACCCGAGGGGTTCGGCGGCGTTCGGTTTCCGAGCTCGCCCTTCGCGGGCGAGCCCGGGGGCGGCCGCGCAACCGACCGGAACGCGTCGCGAGCAGGGCGCGTTCGAAGGACACGGCGTTTCCACCGGGGTGCCGCCTCCCGCGAGCGGGAAAATCCTCTAGAGTGGTGTGCTTCAGAGTGGTGTACTTGGCGGGCTCCCCGACAAGAATGCCGCCGCGCAACGCCTCCTGTCCTTCTCACGCGAAGTCCCCGAACCTCCATGTGCGAACTGCTCGGCATGAGCGCGAACGTGCCCACGGACATCCGCTTTTCCTTCGCCGCCCTGGCCCGGCGCGGCGGCGAGACGGGTCCTCACGCGGACGGCTGGGGCATCAGCTTCTACGAGGGCCGTGGCGCGCGGGCCTTCCACGAGCCGGAGCCGAGCGCGCAATCGGAACTCGCCCGGCTCCTGCGCCGGACGCCGATCAAGAGCCGCATCGTCATCGCGCATGTGCGCAAGGCCAATCGCGGCCGGGTCAACCTGGAGAACACCCATCCGTTCAGCCGGGAATTGTGGGGCCGGCGCTGGACCTTCGCGCATAACGGCCAGCTCAAGGGCGTGAAGAAGTGGCCGCTGACCTGGTTCAAGCCGGTCGGCTCCACCGACAGCGAGCACGCCTTCTGCTGGATGCTCGACCAGTTGCAGGCCCGCTGGCCCGACCTGCCGAGCCCCGCCCGCATCGACCGGGCGGTGGCGGACCTGTGCGCGGAGCTGCACGGCCTCGGCGTGTTCAACATGCTGCTGTCGGACAGCCGCACCCTCTACGCCCATTGCGGCAAGCGCCTGTGCTATCTCACGCGCTGCGCCCCCTTCGGCACCGCGACCCTGGTGGACGAGGACTGGCGGGTAGATTTCGCGCAGGAAACCGGGGCCCAGGACGTCGTCACGGTGATCGCCACCAAGGCGCTGACCCGCGACGAGTGCTGGACCGACGTCGAGCGCGGTCACGTTCTCTCCCTGCGCGACGGCGCCGTGCGCATCGTCAAGCCGGCCGTGGCCCGGCGCATGTCCCGCCCCGAGCGCGTCCCCTCCCCCTGTGGCTGTTGATGCGGCGCCCCCTGCGACGGCCACGGTTGTCCGGCGGGATGCGTCAACCGCCCGGATGCGCTACAACGCGCGAAATCAGTGGACCGCGCGGGTGCTTCTCGGACACCTCGGGCCGACACCACACCTGACCGCGCCAGATTACGACGAGCCATGACACGCGACGTGACCGACACTGCCTCCGACGTTCTGTCGGCCTCCGCAGACGACAGGCCGAACCTGTCCTCGAATATTCGGACTCACCTCGGCGAGCACCTGCGCACGGTCTACGACCGCTTGCCCGCGGACGAGCAGCCGAGCCGCTTTGCCGAACTCATCGAGCAGCTCGAAGCTGCCCTCAAGGCGCGCGGCGAGGCGATCGAACCCGAGTTTCGCAACGGCCTGCTGGCGGCCGTGCCGTCCCTGCGTGCCTTCGCCCTGTCGCTGACCAGCAACCCGGCCCGCTCCGACGACCTCGTGCAGGACACCCTGCTGAAGGGCTGGCAACACCGGGCCCGGTTCCAGCCGGGCACCAACCTGAACGCCTGGCTGTTCACGATCCTGCGCAACATCTTCTATTCGGACCACCGCAAGCGCGTGCGCGAGGTCGAGGACCAGGACGGCTCCTACGCCGCCCGCCTCGCCACCGCCCCGCACCAGGGCGATCGTCTTGACGTCGAGGATCTCCAGACCGCCCTCGGCAAGCTGCCGCCGGACCAGCGCGAAGCTCTGGTTCTCGTCGGCGCCGAAGGCGTCTCCTACGAGGAGGCGGCCGCGATCATGGGTTGTAAGGTCGGCACCGTGAAGAGCCGGGTCAGCCGTGCCCGCGGGCGGCTGGCCGAACTTCTCGGCTATGACGAGGAAGACCTCAGCTCCGACCGGCTGATCCAGTCGGCGATGCCGAAGGATGCGTAAGGTCGGCCCGAGGCGGTCCTGAAGACGAAACCCGGCCTTAAGGATCGACGGACCCGGTGCAACTTTTGACGCATCCCTTCCGGGAGTTGGACGTTACTGCCCTGAACCCGGCAGCGCTTCACAGCGTCGCGGGACACTCGTTCAGGAGCGCCATCATGAACTTCAAGACCCTTCTCGCCGCCTCCGCCATCGCACTCACCCTGCCGATGGCCGCCCAGGCTCAGGGCCTCGTCCGCGGCGCCGAGCGCGGCGCACAGGACGGCGCCGATGCGGCCGGTCCGATCGGTGCCATCGTGGGTGGCGCTGTCGGCGCGGCGACCGGCACGGTCGGCGGCATCCTCGGCGTCGATGATCGCCCCCGCTTCCGCCAGTACGTCACCCGCGAGCGTCGCTCGTCCTATGACTACAATGGCGATGTCCGCGTCGGCGCCGTGCTGCCGAGCTCCGGCGTGAGCTATTACGACGTGCCCGCCGAGTACAACGCCCGCGGCGCCCGCTACACCATCGTCAACGAGCGTCCGGTGCTGGTGGATCGCAGCCACCGCATCGTCGAGGTCATCGACTAATCCTCGCCGACCAGGACACGCTCGGCCCCGCGACGACCGTCACGGTGGCCTAAGTCAGAAGGCTTTCGGCGAAAACTTCGCCGGGAGCCTTTTTTCATGGTCGCGTCGTGGTTCGTCGTCGCATCGCAATTCGTGACCGGGCGATGCCGCGAGGTACGCCGCATTCCGGAATCTCCCCGCGCCGAACCTAACATAAAGCAACGGGAACGGGTGCAGCGATGCAACGCCCGCGCGCTTCAGCCGTTGCTTGGACAGTCCGACCTTCACGTACCCGTGTGCGGCCGTCCGATTCCCGATCGATGCGAAGGAGTTTTCCCATGGCCGGTGACCTCCCCCCTGATCCCGCCCTGCCGGAGCCGGTGCGGGATCATCTCGGCCAGCAGCTGCGGTCAGTCTTCACCACCGACGAGGTCGTTCCCCAGTATCTCGGCGATCCAATGGTTCCCGAAGCCTTCGAGCCGCAGATCAAACGCCTTGAGGTCCGCCTGAAGACTCATGAGGAGGGTACGGGTGCCGTCGAGCAGGCCCTCGAAGATCTCCTTGGGGCAGACCTCTTGCCGGCAGGAGACGTTTTGCCAGCAGGAAACCTCTTACCAGGAGGCGACCTCTTGCCAGGAGACGACCTCGTGGCCGGCGAAGATTCCCTTCCGGGACAGGATCGCTCCGGTCGCAAGCCCGGCTTCGGCGAGGCCCGGTAGAAGCCGACGCGGTTCAGACTGCGGGTTTCGTCGCCAGGATATCGCGAATTTCGGCGAGCAGCTTCACGTCCGCCGGCACTTCGGCCACCGTCTCGGGCTTGGCCTCTTCCTTGCTGACCAGGCGGTTCATCGCCCGGATGACCAGGAACAGCACGAAGGCCACGATCATGAAATTGAGCGCCACGGTGATGAACTGCCCATAGCCGATCACCGCGCCCTGCTTCTTGGCATCGGCATAGGCCGCGCCTTTCTGCACGCTCGACGACAGCGAGAGGTAGTAGTTCGAGAAGTCGAGACCGCCGGTGATCGCGCCGATCATCGGCATGAACACGTCCTGCACCGCCGACGTGACGATCGCCCCGAAGGCAGCGCCGATGATGACGCCGACAGCGAGGTCGACGACGTTGCCGCGCAGTGCGAACTTCTTGAATTCCTCGAGCATCAACCGGTCTCCGCTGGATTTGGCCTGCAGGACGACGTCAGGCCGCGTGCAGCTTAGTCGAAGACAACCGCTGCGCGACAGCGCCGCCGGTCAGATGTCCACGGCCGGGTCGCGCGCGGGTTTCAGCATTTCGACGGCATCGTCGGCAGTCTCTGCTGAGGCTGAACCGTGTGCTTCCGCCCTGGCCCGGCGGCGATACTGCGCCGCGCCGATCGGCAGGGTGACGAGGTAGCCCAGCGCCAGCGCCACCATCGCCTCGAACGGGAAGCTGATGAACAGGCCGAACCCGGCCACCACCACGAGGAAGATCGGCAGCACCCAGTCGCGGGGGACGCGCTTGCCCATGGTCTTGCCCGAGAAGGTCGGCACGGTGGAGACCACCAGCAGGGCGATGCACAGCATGTAGCCGAGCACCACGGGCGCCGCCCAATGCTCCATCGGCAGCCCCAGGAAGTTCAGGTAGAGCGGCAGCATCGCGGTGAGCGCCCCGGCGGGCGCCGGCATGCCGACGAAAAAGTCCTTCTTCCAAGCCGGGCGGTTCGGATCGTCCAGCATCGCGTTGAAGCGGGCCAGCCGCAGCGCCATCGCGATGGCGAAGATCAGGGCCACGATCCAGCCGACCGAACGCAGGTCCTTGAGAGCGAAGCCGTAGAGGATCAGCGCCGGTGCACAGCCGAAATTGACGAAGTCCGCCAGGGAATCGAGTTCCGCCCCGAAGCGCGAGGTGCCCTTCAGCATCCGCGCCACGCGCCCGTCGATGCCGTCCAGGAAAGCGGCGGCCACGATCGAGATCACGGCCGGCTCGAACTTGCCCTCGAAGGCGAGCCGGATCGCGGTCAACCCGAGGCAGAGCGCCATCAGGGTGATCATGTTGGGCGCGATCATCCGGAACGGCACCGGCTTGAAGCGGCGCGGGCGGGGCTCGTTGGCGTCGGGCGCGAAGGGCGGAAACAGATCGTCCATGGGATGCCTCAGATGCGGCGGAAGACGCGCTCGGGGCCGCCGGCGAGATCGGCCAGCACGGTCTCGCCGGCCACCGCCTTCTGGCCGAGCCCGACGAGCACGCGGGTGCCGACCGGCAGATAGACGTCGACGCGCGAGCCGAAGCGGATGAGGCCGAAGCGCTCGCCGACGTTCAGGCTGTCATTGGCGTGGACCCAGCCGACGATGCGGCGGGCAACCAGACCGGCGATCTGGACCACGCCGATGCGGAGCGGCTCGCCCTTGTGCGTCGTTTCCATCACGAGGCCGTTGCGCTCGTTGTCATCGCTGGCCTTGTCGAGCTCGGCGTTGAGAAACAGGCCCGGGGTGTAGTGGATCTGGCCGATGCGGCCGGTGACCGGCACCCGGTTCACGTGACAGTCGAACACGTTCATGAACACCGAGATGCGCAGCATCGGCTCCTGCGGCAGGTCGAGTTCCGGCGGAGGCAGCACCGTCGAGATCAGATTCACCCGGCCGTCGGCGGGGGAGACCACGAGGCCGTCCCCCACCGGGGTGATCCGCTCGGGATCGCGGAAGAAGTAGCATACCCACAGGGTCAGGATCAGGAAGATCCAGCCGAGGAACTGCGCGAAGTAGGCTCCGATCACCGTCAGCACGATGCCGATGACGATGAAGGGATAGCCCTCCTTGTGAATCGGCACGAGCGTCCGGCGAATCGTCTCGAGGAGGTCGGTCATGGGTGTTTTCGGAGCGCTCTCGTCTGATGGGCGGGCCGAAGCCGCCCCGGCCGGGGCCTTCTCATAAGGCACGCGGGCCGATCCGTCATACGGTTTCCGATCAGGGACGCACGAGGCGTCCCGACGCGGTTTCCGATCAGGGACGCACGAGGCGTCCCGACGCGGTCTCCGATCCGGGACGCGCGAGGCGCCTGCGGACCGAAATGGCGAACCCGTCAGCCCTCGGCCTGCACCAGGGGCGCCAGGCGCGTCAGCCGCAGGGCGATGACGAGGGCGAGCCCGTAGAGGGTCGCGAAGAACGCCACCACGCCGACCCAGCCGGAATGGTCGAAGAACCAGCCGCCGGCCGTGCCGAGCACCGAGGAGCCGAGATAGTACAGGCACAGATAGATCGACGAGGCCTGAGCCCGGTCGCGCAGGGCTCGCCGGCCGACCCAACTGCTCGCCACCGAATGCGCCCCGAAGAACGCCACCGTGACCAGGACGATGCCGACGATGATCAGGGCGAGATGGCTCGACAGGGTCAGCCCGACGCCGACGAGCCCGAGCAGGATGGCGAGCCACAGCACCTTGCGCCGCCCGAGCCGGCTGGCGATTTCGCCGGTGAGGGCCGAGGAGACGGTTCCGAACAGGTAGACCACGAAGATCGCCCCGATGGCGCTCTGGCTCAGGGAGAACGGCGGCTCCAGCAGCCGGAAGCCGATGTAGTTGTAGATGCACACGAAGCCGCCCATCAGCAGGAAGGCTTCGGCGAAGAGCCAGGGCAGGCCGGGATCGCGGAAGTGGTGGGTGAAGGTGCCGGGCACGTCGCGCCAGCGCATCCGGTTGGCCCGGAAGCGGCGCGAATCCGGCAGCAGGTAGACGAAGGCGATGGCGGCCAGGAGCGCCAGCAGCCCGATGGTGCCAAGGCCCCAGCGCCAGGAGGCATGGTCGGCGATGATGCCGGCCAGCAACCGCCCGACCATGCCGCCCGCCGCATTGCCGCCGATGAGCAGGCCCATCGACAGGCCGATGGCGCGCCCGTGCATTTCCTCGCCGAGATAGGCCATCGCCACCGCGGGCAGGCCGGACGCCGCGAGCCCCGTAAGGGCGCGCAGAGCCAGGAAGCCGTGCCAGCTCGGCACCAGGACGGCCACGATCGTGAGAAGGGCCGAGGCGAACAGCGACGCCACCATGATGGGCTTGCGCCCCCACACCTCCGAGAGCGGACTGACCACCAGGAGCGCGATCGCCAGCATGGCGCAGGGCAGCGACAGGGCGAGGCTGCTCTCGGCCGGCGAGACGGAAAAATCATCGGCGAAGACCGGGAGCAGCGGCTGCACCCCGTAGAGCACTGCGAAGGTGGAAAACCCGGCGGCGCCCAGGGCGACGGCGGTGCGACGGAAGGCGGGCGTTCCTGCCTCGATCAACCGCTCGCTCGCCTCGTCCATGCACGCTCCTGCGGGGTCGGCCCGGAGACCCGGACACCACGTTCTCGGCGCAGAGGGTCCCGCCGGCAGAAGGCAGGCTCCTCAATCCTCCGCAGCCGCCCCGGCTATATAGGCCGGTGCGGCGATCGGGAAACCGCCGCCCGGATGCGGCGTCCTAGGCCGCCCGGACCGTGGCGAGGAAGCGGGCGACCTCGGCGCCGAGATGCTCGGACTGGCGCGAGAGTTCGCTGGCGGAGGACAGCACCTGGGCGGCCGCGGCGCCGGTCTCCTCGGCGGCCCCCGCCACGCTCGCGATATTGGACGTCACCAGTTCGGTGCCGACCGCCGCCTGCGAGACGTTGCGGACGATCTCCTGGGTGGCCGCCCCCTGCTCCTCCACCGCCGCCGCGATGGTGGTCGACACTCCGCTGATCTCGCGGATCCGGTCGGTGATGCCACCGATGGCCGTGACCGCCTGTCCGGTCGAGTCCTGGATCTGCCCGATCTGGGTTCCGATTTCCTCGGTGGCCCGGGCGGTCTGGTTGGCGAGTTCCTTCACCTCCGCCGCCACCACGGCAAAGCCCCGGCCCGCCTCGCCGGCGCGGGCTGCCTCGATGGTGGCGTTGAGCGCCAGCAGGTTGGTCTGGCCGGCGATCGTCGAAATCATCGCCACCACGTCGCCGATCCTGGTTGCGGCCGTGCTGAGATCCTGCACCAAGGTGGCCGTCCGCTCCGCCTCGCCGACCGCCGCCTGCGCGAGGTTGGCGGAGCCGACGACCTGACGCCCGATCTCCTGCACGGACGAACCGAGTTCCTCGGCCGCCGCCGCCACGGTGCTGACGTTCGAGGCAGCCTCCTCGGCGGCGGCGGCCACCGTGGTGGATTGGCTGGCGGTCTCGGTCGCGGTGCCGGACATGCTCTGGGCCGTTGCCTCCAGCTCGGTCGCCGCCGACGTCACCTGGGTGATGATGCCGCTCACGGCGCTCTCGAAATGATCGGCCATCCGCTGCATCCCGAGCCGGCGCTCCTCCTTCACGGCCAACTCGCGCGCCTCCTGTTGCTGCCGCAGGGTGTCCGTCTCCAGCAGGTTGTCGCGGAAGACCGCCAGGGCCGCGGCCATCGCGCCGATCTCGTTGCGGCTGGACGAGTAGGGTATCTCCCTCGCCAGATCGCCGCCCGCGACCGCCGCCATCGCGCCGGTGATCCGGGCGATCGGACGTGTCACGCCGTAAAGGACGAACACCGCACCGCAGACGCCGATCAGGAGCGAGATGCTGCCCACCGCGACCGTGAGCCAATAGGCGTTGTGATAGTTGATCTTCGAGGCGGCGTCCGCCTCGACGGCTCCGCGGTCGTTGTGGGTGACATCGTCGTCGATGACCTTCATCAGTTCCTGGTAAGCCGGCCGCGTCATCTCGAACGCGTCGACCATGGCGTTCTGGTCACCGGCCCGGAACGAGGCGAGAAACGCGGCGCGCCGCTCGTCATACTCGGCGTAGCGCTTGGCGATGTCGTCGGCGATCGCCCGCTCCTCAGGGCTGGCGATGAAGGGCTGATACGTCTTCAGAGCCGTTTCGACGGCCTTCTCGCGTTCCGCATTGAGCTTTTCGAGCGACGGCGCCGATTCGCGCCCCATGACATACCGAGCATCGACAATCCGTAGATTCGTGACGGCGAATTTGATTTCGCCCAAGCTTCGAACGCTCGGCATCAATTCCCCAGAAAGTTTCATCGAACTTGCCCGGATTCTCTCCAGGCTTGTGATGGCTATCCCTCCCTGAATGACCAAGGCGGCGATGACGGAACCGATGATCGAGATCAACATCCACTTCAGCTTGATAGCCATGATCTTTTATCACCTTCTAATATTCTGTCATGTCTGCATTTTTCAGAACATAGCAGGTCCTTAAAGACCATCTAAAGTGAAACTTTATCAATTAAAAAATTGATAATCCGGACGAGAGCCACGACAAAGATCGCGGTTTTATTACGCCCCCTGGGTCGTGGTGATCCGCGTCCCCAGTCCGTCGGTTCGCGGCCTGCGGTTTCCGGGGGGAGCGATCCTGCGGGACGGTCGAGAGGATGAGGGCAGCGCGGGAGCGATTCGAACGGATCAACACAGGCGCAATGGACTTCTCGCGGGCAGGCCCCAGAACGGAACAGGCCGGCTCGCGAAGGGAGCCGGCCTGGAAGTTCCGTCGAGATCGCCTGCGTGCCCCGTCCGAGACACGCCTTCACAGGATCGTTCGGATTCGTCGCGTCCGGCCGATCAACCGGCGAAACGGGGTCGGAGAGACGAGCCGGCGAGCAGCGCTCAGGCCGCCCGGGTGGTGGCGAGGAAGCGAGCGACCTCACCGCTGAGCCGCTCGGACTGTCGCGACAGCTCCGAAGCCGAGGCCAGGACCTGGGACGAGGCAGCGCCGGTCTCCTCCGCGGCGCGGGCCACGGTCGAGATCTTGTCCGTCACCTGACCGGTGCCCACGGCTGCCTGGGCCACGTTGCGGACGATCTCCTGGGTGGCCGCCCCCTGCTCCTCGACGGCCGCCGCGATGGAATTAGCCACGCCGCTGATCTCCTGAATCCGGGTCCGGATGTCGCCGATGGCCGATACGGCTTGGCCGGTCGAGGCCTGGATGCGCGTGATCTGATCGCCGATCTCTTCGGTGGCCCGGGCGGTCTGGTTGGCGAGTTCCTTCACCTCGGCCGCCACCACGGCGAAACCGCGGCCCGCCTCGCCGGCCCGGGCCGCCTCGATCGTGGCGTTGAGCGCCAGCAGGTTGGTCTGCCCGGCAATGGTCGAGATCATCGCCACCACGTCGCCGATCTTGGTCGCGGCCATGCTGAGATCGCCGATCAGCGCAGCCGTCTGGTCCGCCTCGCCGACCGCGACCTGCGCCAAGGTGGCGGAACCGTCGACCTGGCGTCCGATCTCCTGCACGGAGGAGCCGAGTTGCTCGGCCGCCGCCGCTACGGTGTTGACGTTCGAGGCCGCCGCTTCCGCCGCCGCCGCGACGCCGCCCGATTGCTGCGCGGTCTCACCGGCGGTCCCCGACATCATGCCCGCCGTCGCCTGCAGCTCGGTGGCCGCCGACGTCACCATGCCGACGATGCCGCTGACCGCCTGCTCGAAACCGTCCGCCAGCTCGTGCATCGTCGCCTTGCGTCGTGCCGCGTTGGCGGCCTCGAGGTTCGCCTGCTCACCCCGCATGTGCTCCGCCTCGACGAGACCGTCGCGGAAGATCGCGAGACACGCCGCCATCTCACCGATCTCGTTGCGGTTCGTCGCATGGGGGATTTCGATGGTCAGCCGGCCCTCGGCGATGGTCCGCATGGCGCCGGTGATGCGGGTGATCGGACGGGTGACGCCCAGGAGTACGAAGAGGATGCCGCCGAGGCCGAGCAGGACGGAGCCGCCGCAGACCACCAGCGTCATCCAGATCGCGGTCGCATAGGTCCGCTCTGCGGTTGCCTGCGCAGCCAGGGCGCCCTGATTGTTCAAATCCGCATCGCGATCGACCGTCGTGATGAGTTGGTCGAAGACGGTCCGCGAGCGCGCGAACAGGCTCTCGGCACTCGGGATGTCACCGCTCCGCAGGAGAGCGGGAAAGCCGCGACGAAGGTCCTCATACCGTGCGAAGGTGCCGACGATGTCGGTCCACAGCGCCTTTTCCTCGGGGCTGCTGATGAGAGTCTCGTAGGTGCGCATCGCGGTGGCGACGGCCTGCCTGCGCGTGGCCTCGACCTGCAGCAGCTCGGCCGGCGTTTCCTTCCCGTGCATATACCGGGCGTCGAGCAGGCGCAGCCGCGTCAAACTGTACTTGAATTCACCTAAGGCGCGCACGCTCGGAAGCCAGTTAGCCGCAATATCCACTACTCCAGAATTAACAGTACGAATGTTTGCAACAGCAAACCACCCCTGCGCACCAAGACCCAGCATCATGACTGACAGGATCGCGATCAGTGTTGACTTGAGAGACAGTCGCATCGACGGAGGGGCGCATTGGAAATGCTATCCGGCCTGCGGCGCACAGGAGGGACAGGTCGGCGAAGACCACTATTCCCTATGGCGCCGAACTAAACATTTGATGAATAGAGCCGGCTTTTCCAGTTCCTCCCGCCGGGTCGTGCCGATAGCCCTCCCCTTTCTCCAATCCATCGAAGACTGGCCGATGCGGGCGCGGAGTGGGCGACCGGAGGCTTTCGGACCCCGGTCGCCGCATCCTGGTTTCAGCGTGGAGGCGCCGCCTCGCCCTGCTGCTGGATCAGCGGCGTGATACGGCGGACGGTCACCCGCCGGTTCTCGCGCGCGGCGTTCTGCGTGTTCACCTTCAGGTTCTGCTCGCCATAACCCTGCGTGGTCAGGTTCTCGGGCGGCACCTGGAAGGTCTGCGTCAGCACGGTGGCCACCGACTGCGCGCGGCGGTCGGAGAGCGAGAGGTTGTCGACGTCGGCCCCCACCGCGTCGGTGTATCCCTCGATGAGGAACACCTCCTGCGGATTGGCCTTGATCGCCCGGTTCATCGCCGCCGCGATGGTGGCGAGGCGCGCGGCCTGATCCGGCGTCACCGTGAACGAGCCGGTGTCGAAGTTGATGGTATCGATGTCCACGCTGCGCATACGGGCGCGCAGCTGCGGGCTGTAGCGCACCTGATCGAGGGTGTAGCGCCGGTCGACCGCCACCACCGGCGGAGCCGACAAGGCCTCGTAGACGGCACCCTCATCCGCTCCGTCGTAATCGACAACGTAGCGATTGCGGGGGATGCGGATGTCCGGCGGCGGCAGTTCGACCACGTCGTCGTAGATCGGCCGGCGCACGCCCCCGCCGAAGCTGTTGTCGATGATCACGACCTCGCGCCCGTCCCGGAAGCGGCGGGAGCGGCGTACGAGACGGCCGTCATCATCCACGATGGTGACGATCTGCTCGCCGCCGGGCCGGTCGAGATACGTGATGGTGTCGCCGCCGCGCCGTTCGCTGCGATAGGCCCGCCGGTCCAGATCGCGGAAACGCTCGTTCTCGTCGTGACGGATGAAGTAGGTGTCGCGATCACGCACGATGATGCGGCCGGGCTCGCGGATGTAGGTCCGCCCGCCTTCCGAGAACTCGCGCCGGTCGCGGCGGACCTGATCATAGTCGCGGACATCGTCGTCATCCCGGAACCCGCCCGGCACGTAGCCTGGGCGCCCCGGCGCGTTGAAGCCGCTGCGAGGCTCGCGCCGTTCGAAGGCGTCCCGCCGCTCGCGGTCCTCTCGACGATCGTCGATGCCTCCGGCGCGTGGATCACCGGAATCACGGCGATCGACACCGTCGCGCCGGGTCTCGGCCGGCCGGGAATCGGACCGAACCGCATCGTCGCGATTCAGCTCGCGGGATCCCTGGGCGGGACCGTCCCGGTTAGGGCGGGATTCGACGGGATTCGCACCCGCACCGGGACGCCCGTCCGGACGCTGCGGGTCCGGGTTCGGAGCACCCGGCGGCGTGAACGGACGGCCGGGTACGCCCGGCCGGGCATTCGGGGCGACCGGTGCCGGCGGATTGGCGTCCGGGGCGGGTGCACGCGGCTCTGCGGGCGGGTTCGGGCGCGCGGGCTGCGTGGCTCCCGGGACGGTCGGGCTGGCGGGGTTCGCCGGATTGCGGATCTCGGGCGCGGTCGGTGTCGGAGCCGGGGCTTGGCGAAGCTGGGGTTGCGCGGGGCGGGCGGGTTCGGATGCGGTGGGACGCTCGGGTGCATTCGGCCGCTCGGGAGACCGCTCGCGTGCGGCCGGCGGCGCACCGGAGCGCTCGCCCGGCGCTTCGGAACCGGGCGCGCGACGATTCTGCGTCGGATCGCGATCGGGTGCCCCGCCGCGCTCCTCCCGCGCCGGGCGTTCTTCACGCGTCGGGCGCTCCTGGCGCGGCTGCGGACGCTCCTGGCGCTCCTGGCGCGGCTCCGGGCGCTCCTGGCGCGGCTCCGGGCGTTCCTGGCGAGGCTCGGGACGGGGTGCCGAACGCTCGGGGCGGGGTTCGGGACGCTCTTGGCGCGGCTCCGGGCGTTCCTGGCGCGGTTCAGGGCGTTCCTGGCGCGGCTCGGGACGGGGTGCCGAACGCTCGGGGCGGGGTTCGGGACGCTCCTGGCGAGGCTCGGGCCGTTCTCGACCGCCCTGCGGTTGGCCTCCGCGCAGCCCTTCACCCCCGCGAGGTCCTTCACCCCCGCGAGGTCCTTCACCACCCCGAGGCCCTTCACCACCCCGAGGTCCTTCACCCCCGCGAGGTCCTTCACCACCCCGAGGTCCTTCGCCCGGCCCGCCTTGGGCCAGCAGGATCGCCCCGCCCGGGACGGTATCCGGCCGAGCAGAGCTGGGTCCGGACAGCAGGAGCGCAGGGAGAACCGTGCCGGTCAGCAGGAGGTGGCGGATGCGCCGCATCGAAGGTCACTCACGTCGTTGATGTGGCCTTCGGAACAGAATGCGAGCCGGATGGTTCCCGATACCGAGCATGGCCGTCCGCCTCCCCGGACGGCTTGGCGTCAGGGCACTCGGCCCCGGATCTCCCAGCCCCGGAGCTCTTGGAACCGGAACTCTTGGAACCGGAACTCCTCGAACCGGATCTTCTGACCTCCGATATCCTGGCGTTATTGCACGCCCTGGCGCGTCGCCGTCGAGAACAGGTTCGGGGCGATGATCCGCACCGGCTGGCGCTCCTCGCCGGCGGCCGGGCTCGTGGCGGCGGGTACCGGCGCAGCCGCACTGTCCGTCGCCCCGGCGGCACGGCGGCTGGCGACGTCGGCCGCGAGTTCCGCGGCGGTCTTGTCGGCCCGGCCCACCAGGGTGAGGCGCACCTTGGGCGGACGCGACAGGGCCTCGGCCTGCATCGGCGTGACGAAGATGTCGCCCTTGTGCCGCACCAGCATGCTCTCGGCCTTGACCAGCGACTGCGCCCAGGTCTGTCCCTCGCGCTTGCACGAGCAGTTCGGCGTGAAGGACGTGCGGAACTTGAAGGCGTTCGGCAGGGCCGTGTAGGCACGGCTGCCCTTCAGGGTTGCGGCCTGCTTGAGGGCCTCGTCCCCGTGGGGCATCGAGTAGGCGGCGGCCTCGGCCCCGGGGCAGAGCGCCTGGCACAACTCGTCCGCGCCCTCGCGCCCGTCCGGAAGATTGTTCATCGGAAAGTAGGCGCCGTCGCAGGTGCGGACGCAGACCACCTGCGAGCCACCCCGCGCACGCGCCTCCCCGGCCGGCCCGTCGGCCTTGAGGAGGGTGCGGCTCGCCGCATCGGTGCAGGTGGCGGCGATGGCCTCGGTCAGCTGCCGGCGGCGGGCGGCCGTGACCTCGCCGTTCTCGGCGCCGTAACCGGCATTGAGGGCGCGGATGCGCTGCTCGACCGCGCCGCATTGCGGGGGGCGGGAATCGAAGAACAGGAACTTGCCACCCTCGCAGCTGAGCGTGCGGTAATAGGCGTTCAGTCGCCCGATCTCATTCTGCAGCGCCCGCGCGGTGCTGGCTCCGTCGCTGAGGCTCGCGAGTTCGGAGCGGTAGCGCAGGCAGGCCGCATTCTGCGCCTCGGCGGCCCCCGTCATCGCCAGGGCGACAGGAAGGGCGGCAAGGACGCCGGCGAGCACCCGGACGAGCGTGCGGATCTGGAGAGGGATCAGCGGCATGGCCTGATTGCGAAGGATGGCGGGACGCCGCCGCACGGAATCCGACGGCGGATCTCGGCGAAGCGATGGCGAACGAGGACAACACAAGTTACTTAGCGACCCTCGCACGGCGGCGACACCCTTCCCACATGCGCCCCGAACAAACCGAGGGGAATGATACGATGATGTGGCTTCGGGGTCTCACAGGCTGCGCGCTGGCGTTGGGGCTCGGCCTCGTCGCACATCCGGTGCGGGCGGACGATGCGGATCGCATCTTCGACAAGTCGACCGTGTGGCGCCCGCTCACGCCCAACGACAAGCTGGTGGTCTACGGGATCGACGATCCGTCCGTAGCCGGCGTCGCCTGCTGGTATACGCAGCCGGAGAAGGGCGGCATCAAGGGCACGCTCGGCCTCGCCGAGGATGTCTCCGACATTTCGCTGGCCTGTCGACAGGTCGGCCCGGTGCAGTTCAAGGAGAAGTTCAAGCAGGGCGCGGTGGTGTTCAGCGAGCGGCGCTCGCTGATCTTCAAGTCGATGCAGATCGTGCGTGGCTGCGATGTCAAGCGCAATACGCTGATCTACATGGTCTATTCGGACAAGGTCATCCAGGGGTCACCCAAGAACTCGACCTCGGCCGTGCCGCTGATGCCCTGGGGCACCGAACCGCCGCCGCGCTGCGACGCCTTCATGGAGAAGTAGACCGCCTGTGGAGGCCGGCCCCGTGGCGGGGTCGGCGACCAGGCGCAAGAGCGTCGGTGGAGGCGATCAATCCTGGCACGTGATCCGGATCGGGCGCTCGGCGGGCTTCACCACCGGGGCGGCCGGGATCGCGCCGGTATACTCGTCCTGGGCAGCGACGCCGAAGGAACCGGCCGAAGCGAAGCCCTGGGCCTCGCACCAGGCATTGGCCACCACCTGCCCGCAGGCGCTGTCGCCGTTGGTGAGGCAGTCGCCGACACCGTATCCCTCGCTCGACGGGATCAGGAACGTCTTCTCGACGGTGGCCGGCACCTTGGCGGGGCTCTCGCCGTCGCCGGCAGCCAGGGCGACGTGTGCGGTCAGGGCGAAGGCGAGGAGAGCGCCGAGATGGGCGGTCACGCGGCGCATGGGCAGAACCTTGCTGATGTCGGAAGCGTCTGAGGCGAAAACTTCACGGCACGGGGTTAACAAACCCTTTCTCCGCGACAGGGTTTTCGACGAATGCCGGTTCGGCGTCGTTCTCGAATTGCTCATGGATTTGAGGTAGCGCAGGACGTGCCGTCAGGCCGTCGCCTCAGCGCAACAGGTCGCCGGGCGGAAGGCGGCGACGATGTGGCGCCGGCTTGGCCTGTCGCGGCAAAAGCTGCGAGATACCAACGCGGTGCGGGTCTCACGCTCGGACGGGCCGGGTGGGGGTCCGGGACGCAAGGGACGATTCAAGGGAAGATTCATGGCCTCGATGTTGCGGCTCTACAACACGCTGACCCGCGAGAAGGCCGTCTTCACGCCGATCGATCCGACGAACGTGCGGATGTATGCCTGCGGCCCGACGGTCTACGATGCCGCTCATATCGGCAATGCCCGGCCGATCATCGTCTTCGACCTGCTGTTCCGCCTGCTGCGCCACCTCTACGGTGAGGCGCACGTCACCTACGCGCGCAACGTCACGGATGTGGACGACAAGATCAACGCGCGGGCGGCCGAGCGCGGCATCACCATCCGCGAACTCACCGACGGGACGCTGAAGACCTTCCACGCCGACATCCGCGAACTCGGCGTGCTGATGTCGGAGGATGTGAACGTGGCGGGTCAGCGCCCGCGCTTCATCGAGCCGCGCGCCACCGACCACATCGCCGAGATGCACACCATCATCACCGGGCTGGTGCAGGCCGGACATGCCTATGTGGCGGCGGAGCACGTGCTGTTCGACGTGCCCTCGATGCCGGATTACGGCGCGCTCTCGAAGCGCCCGCTGGACGAGATGGAAGCCGGCGCCCGCGTCGAGGTCGCGCCCTACAAGCGCTCCCCCCTCGACTTCGTGCTGTGGAAACCCTCGAAGCCCGGCGAGCCGTCCTGGCCCTCACCATGCGGGATCGCGGCGCCGGGCCGGCCGGGCTGGCACATCGAGTGCTCGGCGATGTCATGGCGGCACCTCGGCGAGCGCTTCGACATCCATGCGGGCGGCATCGACCTGATCTTTCCCCACCACGAGAACGAGGTGGCACAGTCCCGCTGCTGCTTCGGAACCGACGTGATGGCCCATGTCTGGCTTCACAACGGCTTCCTCCAGGTCGAGGGGGAGAAGATGTCGAAGTCGCTCGGCAACTTCATCACCATCCGCGACGTGTTGAAGGACTGGCCTGGCGAGGTCGCCCGGCTCGCCATGCTGAAGACCCATTACCGACAGCCGATCGACTGGACCCTGCGTGGCCTCGAAGAGGCCGCGCGGATGCTTGAGCGCTGGTACGGACTCGTGGGCGATGGCGCGCCGGCGCCGGCGCTCCCCGAGACGGTGCTGGAGCCGCTACTCGACGACCTCAACACGGCAGCAGCGCTCGCCGAGTTGCACCGCCTCGACGATCCGGCGGCACTCAAGGCCGGTGCGAACCTTCTCGGACTGCTCATCCAGACCAAATCCGCCCGCGACCAGGGAACGATCCAGGCGGCTGGGATCGACGTCGCCCGCGTCGAGGCCCTGATCGAGGCCCGACGCGCGGCCCGGGCTGCCAAGGACTGGGCTGCCTCGGATCGTGTCCGCGACGAACTCCTCGCGCTGGGCATCGCCGTCAAGGACGGCAAGGACGGCACGACCTGGAGCGTCGTGACCTGATCAGGTCACCGCGACCTGATCGGTCGCCGCGACGCCCCTCGGTCAGAACCGCTCGGCCACCAAGGCCTCGGCGGCCGGGGCGGGTTCGACGGACCCGGCCGCGTCGCGCAGGAGGCCGACCACGTCGGCCGCCTCGGTCGCCACGAGGTAGCTCAGGTCGAGCCCTTCCCGGATGAAGCCCTGCGTTCGCATGTGATCGAGGAGGGTCAGCAACGGGGTCCAGAAATCCGCCACCGAGAGCAGCAGGATCGGCTTGTTGTGCTGGCCGAGCTGGGCCCAGGTGAGCTGCTCCACCAGCTCCTCCAGGGTGCCGATGCCGCCCGGCAGGGCCACGAAGGCGTCGGAACGCTCGAACATCAGCCGCTTGCGGGTGTGCATGTCCTCCACCACGATGGTCTCCTGAATCTCTTCGAGCATGCGCTCGCGCGATTTCAGGAAATCCGGAATGATGCCGGTGACGTGGCCGCCATGGTCGAGGACCGCGCGGGCGACGGTGCCCATCAGGCCGACATTGCCCCCGCCATAGACGAGGCCGATCCCCGCCTCCGCCAAGGCCTTGCCCAGGGTCACGGCCGCCGTGGTGAAGGCCGGATCGCCCCCGAACCCCGAGCCGCAATAGACGCAGACCGTCCTCAACCGAGCCATGCCGGGCCTCTCTGATGCGTCGCAACCCGGACGGACCCGTCCCTGTCCACGAGCCAAACTGCTGATTTTACGGAAGATCCGGCCATGCGACGGCGGATGTGATTTGGTGTTCCGATCATGTTCGCTAATATGTCGCCATCAATCGCCGGTTTGTCGACGGGCTCGATCCGGCGACGACGGTGTTTCGGCCGCCGCGCCGGTCGACGAGGGAGTGGGGTGTCATGAGGGCGGAGTTGCGACGGAGCATCTTCCTGGCCTGCGTGGGGCTTCTGGCGGGCTTCGCCCTCGTGGTCACCCTCTATGGCGCGAGCACCTTGTTCAAGCGCAGTGTCGAGGGCACCGACCGGGACCGTGCAGCCCTGGCGACGGCGCCCACCGGCGCGACGGGGGAAGCCCGGCCGGGAGCGGTCGCCGGCTCGAGCGCCCAGGCCGAGCCGGACCCGCGCCCCGGGGAGGGGGCGTCGCCGGCGGGAAAGCCCCCGGCGGCGCGGGCGGTCCGGCAGCCCCCGGCGCCGGGACTGGGCGCGTCCGCCGGGACAGAGGCGCCGACCTTCGACATCATCCGGGTCGAGCCCAACGGCGAGACAGTGATCGCGGGGCGCGCCGCGCCCAACACCACCGTGGAGTTGCTGCGCGACAACGCGCCGATTGCCCGTGCGCTCGTCGATCCCTCCGGCCAGTTCGCCATCGTTCCCCCGGCGCTCCCCGTGGGCAACAGTGAGATCACCCTGCGGGCCTCCAGCGCCGATGGGCAGGAGCGCGTCTCGCGGGACAGCGTGGCAGTGGTGGTGGCCCCCGATCGTCGGACCAAGCCCCTCATTGCCCTCACCTCCCCCGATAAACCCACCATCGTGCTCTCCCAGCCGGATCCGGTCGCGACGGCCGCAGCGCCAGGCTCCGGCGCGGCGGAGTCCCGCCAGGCCGAAGCCCGAAGCGCCGCTGCGGACAACCGGCTCGCAACGACCATGCCCGGCCCCGGGGGCCAGAATGTCCCGGGCCTGCAGCAAAGGGCGGACACGGGCACCGAAGCCAGGTCGGGCCAGCCGGGCGCGGGCGCGCCGGACCCCACGGCGCCGCTCAAGATCGTCAGCGTCGAGGCGGAGGATGGCGGCCGCCTCTACGTGACCAGTCAGGCCCCGCCGGGCGCGACCGTGCGGCTCTACCTGAACGACGCCCTGGTGGCGCCGGGCAGCGTCGGCGCCGACGGTCGCGTAGCGTTCACGATCGGGCGCGGCGTCCAGCCCGGCGCGTACACGATCCGGGTGGATCAGGTCGACCCTGTCTCCGGCAAGGTGAAGACCCGTTCCGAGGTGCCCTTCACCGTCCCGGTCGCCGCGAAGCCCGGAACACCGACCGCTTCGGCCTCGCCCGCACGGTCCCCCGGTGCGAAGCTGGCGCAGGGGCCGGCGGTTCCGGCCCCGGGAACGCCGGGGACGCCAGCAGCCCTTCCGGCAGCGATGCCCCGAATGGCCGTGGCCAAACCGCCCGCTCCTCCCGAATCGGCAACGCCCGCCTCGCAGGCCCCTGCCGGCCGTGCGGAGGCGCCGGATACGCCGGCCCGGGCCGCCACGGAACGAAGCCCCTCGGTCTTCGTGCCGGAGGTCGGGACGGCACGGATCATCCGGGGCGACAGCCTGTGGCAGATCAGCCGGCGCATCTACGGCACGGGCACCCGCTACACGGTGATCTACGACGCCAACCAGCCGCAGATCCGCAACCCGGACCTGATCTATCCCGGGCAGATCTTCGTCCTGCCCGGCGACGGGACCGCGGCGGTGCCGCAGACCGACCCGCGGGGCTGAGGCGCCAAGCCCCGGTTCGAGCCCCTATTCCGCCGGTTCCGACGCCAGCACCGGGCGGGCCTTCGGGACCGGCAGCACGTCCTCGCTGCGCTGGAGCACCTCCAGGGCGGCGTCCGCTTCGCGCTGACGGCTCCACATCGAGGCGTAGACGCCGTCCCGCTCCAGAAGCGTGCCGTGGTCGCCGCGCTCGACGATGACGCCCTTGTCGAGGACGATGATCTCGTCGGCATTGACCACGGTGGAGAGACGGTGGGCGATGACCAGGGTGGTGCGGCCCTGGCTCACGGTGTCCAGCGCATCCTGGATCTCCCGCTCGGTGAAGGAGTCGAGGGCCGAGGTCGCCTCGTCGAGGACGAGGATCGGCGGCCCTTTGAGGATGGTGCGCGCGATGGCGACGCGCTGCTTCTCGCCGCCCGAGAGCTTGAGCCCGCGCTCGCCCACGGGCGTGTCGTAGCCCTCCGGCAGGGCGGAGATGAAGCGGTCGATCTGCGCCAGCGAGGCGGCGGCCCGGACCTCCGCGTCGGTGGCGTCCCACCGGCCGTAGCGGATGTTGTAGCCGATGGTGTCGTTGAACAGCACCGTGTCCTGCGGGACCATGCCGATCGCCGCCCGCAGGCTCGCCTGGCGCACCTGGGCGATGTCCTGACCGTCGACGAGGATGCGGCCCATCTGCGGCTCGTAGAACCGGAACAGGAGGCGCGACAGGGTCGACTTGCCCGCACCGGAGGGGCCGACGATCGCCACCGTACGGCCGGCGGGCACCTCGAAGCTGACGCCCTTGAGGATCGGCCGGGCGGGATCGTAGGCGAAGCGCACGTCCTCGAACCGCACCACGCCGTCCGAGATCGCGAGCGGCAACGCGCCCGCCCGATCGGCGATCTCCGGGTTGCGGTGCAGGATCTGGAACATGTCGTCGATGTCGATCAGGGCCTGTTTGATCTCGCGGTAGATCATGCCCATGAAATTGAGCGGCATCGAGAGCTGCACCAGCATGGTGTTGACGAGCACGAAGCCGCCGAGCGTGGTGCGCCCGGCCATGATGTCGCGCGCGGCCAGCCACATCACGATGGTCATGCCGATGGTGAAAATCACCGCCTGTCCGGCGTTGAGCACCGCCAGCGAGACGTAGGTCTGCGTCGAGGCCTTTTCGTACTTCGCCATTGAGGCGTCGTAGCGCTCCGCCTCGCGCTGCTCGGCCCCGAAATACTTCACAGTTTCGAAGTTCAGCAGCGAATCGACGGCCTTGGTGTTGGCGTCGGTGTCGGAATTGTTCATCCGGCGCCGGATCTCGATGCGCCACTGCGTCGCCTTCCAGGTGAAGGCGAGGTAGGCCGCCACCATCACGAACACCACCACCGAGTAGATCCAGTCGAACTCGTAGGCGAGCACGCCGATGACCAGCAGGAACTCGACGATGGTGGGCACCAGCGTCAGCACCATCAGGCGCGACAGCTCCTCGATGCCGCCGCGCCCACGCTCCAGCACGCGGGTGAGGCCGCCGGTCTTGCGCTCCAGGTGAAAGCGCAGGGAGAGCCGGTGC
Source organism: Methylobacterium sp. 37f (assembly GCF_023093475.1). Lineage (NCBI taxonomy): Bacteria > Pseudomonadati > Pseudomonadota > Alphaproteobacteria > Hyphomicrobiales > Methylobacteriaceae > Methylobacterium > Methylobacterium sp. 37f. Next base: position 152,437 of record NZ_JAGHKN010000007.1, on the reverse strand, counting down.
ATGTGCTCGAAGGTCTGCAGGGCGAGGCGGCGCACGGCGTGCATCGCCACCTTGGCGAAGAGCCCGTCGCGCACCTGCGTCAGCCCGGCCATGAGGATGCGGGACAGGCCGTAGAGGCCGATCAGCAGCATCGGCGCGGCGAACAGCCCGGTGGGGATGGCCGCACCCGGCTTGGGGTCGGTCAGCGCCACCAGGGCGTCGGTGGCCCATTTGAAGGTGAAGGGCGTCACCATGGTGACGAACTTGGCGACGATCAGCAGGCCGAAGGCGAGGAAGACGCGCCGCTGCAGATCGGGCCGACCATAGGGCCACAGATAGGGCCAAAGGCGACGATAGGTGGCCACGAGGCCGGGCCGCGCGGACGGCTCAGGCCGAACCGGGGCCGCCGGGGCGGGGTCGGTGCTCATACGGATCAGGGGCTCGGGATGAAGATGGCGTCGAGCCCGCATATAGGCGCCCCGGGCCGCCGGTGACAGTCACCTGGTCGAGCGGGAGCATGCACCCGGTCGAGCGGAGCGGGCAGCTGGCCGAGCGGAGCGGGTGTGCGTGCGCCGCAGAGGCGCGCCCGATCACTCCTCGCCCGAGAGGCGCCGTGCCACCGCGTCCCGTCCGATCAGCGGCAACAGGCCGGCGAGATCCGGCCCGTGCTCCAGCCCGGTGATCGCGAGGCGCAGCGGCATGAACAGCGCCTTGCCCTTGGCCCCCGTGGTTGCCTTCACCGCCCCCGTCCAGGCCTTCCAGGTCTCCCCGTTCCAGGGCTCGTCCGGCAGCAGCGCAGCGGCGGCCCCGATGAAGGCCGGGTCGGCGATGACGGGAGCGACCGGGCCGGCGACCACGCGCCACCAGTCGCCCGCCTCCGAGACCTTGGCCAGGTTCGGCTGCACCGCCTCCCAGAATGCTTCGGCGCGCTCCGCCGGGATACCGAGATCCGCGAGCCGGTCGGCCACCTCCGTGTAGGGCATGGCATGGACGAGGCGGGCGTTGAGCCCGTCGAGTTCATGCGGATCGAACTTCGCCGGCGCCCGCGAGATCTGGGCGAGGTCCACCAACCCGGCAAGCTCGTCGAGGCTCGCCACGGCACGGACCGATTCGGCCGATCCGGTGAGCACTGCCAGCGAGCGCACGGCGCCGGGCTCGTAGCCGGCCGCGCGCAGGCCGCGCAGCGAGAGATGGCCGAGGCGCTTGGAGAGCCCCTCCCCGTCCGCCGTGGTCAGCAGGTTGTGGTGCCCGAAAATCGGGATCGCGCTGCCCAAAGCCTCGAAGATCTGCACCTGCACGCCCGTGTTGGTGACGTGGTCCTCACCCCGGATCACGTGGGTGACGCCCATCTCGGCATCGTCGACCACGGAGGGCAGGGTGTAGAGGTAGCTGCCGTCGGCGCGGATCAGCACCGGATCGGAGAGCGAGGCGCAATCGACATGGGCGGGGCCGCGCACGAGATCGTCCCAGGCCACGGTGCGGGCATCGAGTTTGAAGCGCCAGTGCGGCGTGCGCCCCTCTGCCTCCAGGGCGGCGCGCTCGGCCTCCGAGAGAGAGAGGGCGGCCCGGTCGTAGATCGGCGGCTGGCCACGCCCGAGCTGGCGCCGGCGCCGGCGTTCCAGCTCTTCCTGCGTCTCGTAGCAGGGATAGAGCCGGCCCAACGCCTTCAGGCGTTCGGCGGCCGCGTCGTGGATCGCCACCCGGTCGGATTGCCTCGCGAACAGGTCGGGCACGATCCCGAGCCAGGCGAGATCCTCGGCCACGGCGTCGGCGAAGTCTTGCGTCGAGCGCTCCCGGTCGGTGTCGTCGAGCCGCAGCAGGAAGCGGCCGTGCCGCGCCCGCGCGAACAGGGCGTTGAGCAGGGCCGGCCGGGCGTTGCCGATATGCAGGTAGCCGGTGGGGGATGGCGCGAAGCGCACGAGGGGTGCGCCGGCTGGGAGCGTGTCGGCCTGGGGCGAGGTGGCATGAGTCATGAGGCGCCCTCTAGACCATTTCGCCGGCCCTGAGGACTCCGGCTGCGGGCGAAAGCCTCAGCCCCGGGTGCCCCATCTCACGCCCATTCGGCTCGGCGCGTTCGAATCCGGTCCCAGAGCCGGGCCGCTGCCGCTGCGCGGCACGAAGGGCTTCGGCGTCAGGGTCTCGGGGATGGCGCTCTCGAACTCCTGCACCTTGGCGAACTGGCCGGCCTTGCGGAAGCGCCAGAGGTAGCCCGGCACCACCGCCTCCATGGCGGTAGGCTGGAGGCCGATGCCCTCCAGGGTGCGGCCCTCGGCCTTGGCGGCGTCCGAGACGACGTTGTCGTTCTGGAGCAGAATGACCTGATCGCGGGTGAGCTTGAGACTGTCCGGCAAGAGGCCGAGGGTCAGGGTGTCGACCACCTCGAGAGCGCGGGCCTGGAGCATCGCGGCCGGCTGCGGCAGGCCGAGAACCACCCGCTTGCGCAGCGTGACCTTGAGCATGTAGCGCACCAGCGATTCCAGGGTCTCGACCTCGGGGCCGCCGAGTTCGTAGACCTTGCCGGCGGGCACGTGGCCCTCGACGGCCCGGGTTACGGCTTCCGCGACGTCGGCCACGTAGACGGGCTGGAAGCAGGACTCGGCCCCGGCCAGGGGCAGCACCGGCAGCGCCCGGGCCAGCGAGGCGAAGCGGTTGAAGAAGCTGTCGCCGGGCCCGAACACCAGGGAGGGCCGCAGGATCACGAAGGGACCACCGGCCTCGGCCACCTTGGCCTCGCCGAGAGCCTTGGTGCGGGCATAGTGCGAGGACGAATGCGCGTCGGCGCCGATGGCCGAGACGTGGACCAGGGGCGCACCGACGGCCGCGGCCGCCCGGGCGATCTCGCCCGCTCCTTCCGCCTGCAACTGCGAAAAGCTCTGCTTGCCGGTCTCCTGCAGGATACCCACGAGGTTGACGACGATATCGGCACCTTGGACCGCCCGGGCGATCGACTCGGGGTAACGCAGATTGGCCTGGACGGCGACGATCTGGCCGACCTTGCCGAGCGGCTGCAGGAACAGGGCGAGATCGGGCCGGCGCACGGCCACCCGGATACGGTAGCCGCGCTTGGCGAGCGCCCGCACCACGTGGCGCCCGAGGAAGCCCGATCCGCCGAACACGGTGACGAGCTGCGAGGCGGGGCGGGTCAGGGGAAGGGTCTCGAAGCCGGTCATCGCTCTCTAGGTCTCGAAAAGCGGCCCCTGCGCGCCGTGCCGCACCCGTAAACGGGGCAACGGACCGGCGCCGGTCCTTAGCCTGTTGCAGCGTATCTAGAACACTTCCATCGCGGACGGGAGATCGCCCGGTGAATTTCGCCTCGGGGTGTTTTCGCAGGGCTGGCCCTACGCGACTGTTCCTGGGAGGCTTGTCCTGCGGGGTTTGCCTGGAAAAACCAAAACTGTCCGGCCGTGAAACCTCAGCGCAGGCGAGGCTGGACCTGCGGACCGGCCAGCGGCATGCGCCGGCTCAAACCCTTGTGAACATGCACCATCAGGGCGATGCCGAAGAGCGGCGTGAGCAGGTTGAGCACCGGCACCACCATGAGGCCGGCGAGCAGCGCGCCGGCCAGGAGCGTGGTGCCGCCGTAGTGCCGGCGCATGGCTCCGGCCTCCGTCATGGGCCGGAAGCGCCCGGCGGCCAGCTCGAAATACTCGCGCGATAGCAGGTAGGCGTTGGCGCCGAAGAACGCCACGAGATTGACGCCGGGCACGAAGAACAGGATCAGCGCCACGAGGTTCACCAACAGGGCGAGACCGGCGAAGCGCAGGGCGTAGAGCATCGCGGTCCCGAGCGGCAGGGCGATCCCGGGCGGGTCGGCGGGGAAGTCCGTGCGCTCGACGATCTCGGCCGCGTCGTCGAGGAAGTAGCCCGCCACCAGGATCGAGACCGCCGGCATGATGTAGGCGAGGCCCACGAACAGCCCCGCCCCGGCAAAGAACACCGCCAGGGTGTCGAGGAAGGGATAATCCACCGAGAGGTGGTGCTGCGACAGGAACCAGTTGATCGCCCGCGTCAGCCCGAACCAGACCAGGACGAGGATGCCCAGGGTGAGCCCGAGAGACTTCCACAGGATCGCGCGTAAGGGGGGTGAGAACACCTGCCGGATGGCGGCGAGGGCGGCGCGGAAGAGCATGCCGGGATATCCTGTGGTCTCGTGTCCGTCAGGTTGGTCTGGTCCGGGCTGCGTCGCCCCCGCGCGCGCCGTCTCCGCCCGGTTCTGGCGATCGACGCCCCTCGACGCAAGGGCGCGCCACGCAGGAGCGAACCGCGCAGTGTCCCGCCGCCGCGTCCTCTGGTAGGCCCTCGCGCATCGCCGAGACAGGAACGAGACCGTCATCCATGAGGACGTCACGCCCCGCGCATGAAGGTCGCCGCCCGAGCCTCGCCCCGCGCCTGGCGCCCCTGCCACAGGACCCGGAGGTGATCGTCATCGGCGCGGGAGCCGCCGGCGTCGCGGCGGCCCGGAGCCTGCTGGCGCGCGGGGTTTCGGTGGCGGTGCTGGAGGCGCGAGACCGGGTCGGCGGCCGGCTGCTCACCGTGCCGCTGCGGGGGCACGCGGTCGATCTCGGAGGGCACTGGCTGCATGCGGGACCGATCAACCCGCTGGTGCAGCTCGGGACCGCACGGGGCGAGCCCCTGCGGGTGGCCGCGCAGGCGAGCCATCTCTGGGTCGGGCGCCGACGCGGGCGCCCGGCCGAGGCAGCGGCGCTCGGCCGGGCCTTCGCGGTGGCCGACCGGGCCATGAGCACCCAGGCCGCCTGGCAGGAGCCGGACCGGCCGGCCGCCACCGCCCTGCCGCCCGGGCTCGGGCCCTGGGGCCGGCGGGTGGAGCGGGTCCACGGCCTCGTCTCCGGACAAGCGCTGAGCCGCGTCTCGCTCCAGGACTTCCCCAGCATGGAGTACGGCGACAACCACTTCATCGCCGGCGGCTACGGCGGCTATCTCGCCCGCCTTGCGAACGGGCTGCCGGTCGCCCTGGAGACACCGGTGACTGGCATCGACTGGTCCGGCCCGGGCGTGCGGGTGGAGACGGGGTCCGGGCCCGTCACGGCGAAGGCCGTCATCGTCACGATTCCCACCATGGTGCTGCGGGCGGCCCCGCTCTTCACCCCGGCACTCCCTCCGGAGGTCGCGAACGCGATCGCGGGCTTCACCACCGGCATCTACGAGCACGCGGTGCTGCACTGGCCGTCCTGTCCGTTCCGTGGGGCGGACCGGCTCGCATCCCTTGTCGGCGGACGCGAGGCCAGTCCAGGCCTTCTCACCCGCATCGACGGCACGCCGTTCCACTTCTTCGAACTCGACGCGCCCATGGCCGCCGCCCTCGACGCGCGCCGGGCCGGGCCGGATGGCGTCCGCAGGCTGGTGCGCGCGACCTTGATGGCGCATTTCGGCGCTCGCGCCCTGCACGACCTGACCATCCCGGCCGTGAGCGAGTGGCGTCACGATCCCTGGGCGCGCGGCTCCTGGGCGGTGGTGCCGCCGGGCCATGCCGGCGCACGGGCGCTGCTGCAGGCGCCCGTGGCCGACCGGGTGTGGTTCGCCGGCGAGGCTCTGTCGCGCCTGCAATGGGGCACGGCGGGAGGCGCCTATGCCGAGGGCATGCGGACGGCCGAGGCCGTCGCCGACGCCGTGCGGAGATAGGCGCGGCTCAAGCGAGTGCCCGTCACGCGACGGCACGCTGGAACGGCACCGGAAGGCGCGGGAAGACCTCGCAGAACCGCATCGGCAGGGCGGTGATGAGGTGCGGGATTTCGGCCGCCGGCCGGGCGGGACTGAAGAGGAAGCCCTGGATGTCGTCGCAGCCGCTCGCCTTCAGCATCTGCGCCTGCTCCGCCGTCTCGACCCCCTCGGCGGTGACGGTGATCGAGAGCTTGCGCGCAAGCGCGAGGATCGCTTCGATGATCGCCAGACATTCGGGCCGGCTGTCCATGTCCTTGATGAAGGAGCGATCGATCTTGATCTTGTCGACGGGGAACCGGATCAGATAGCTCAACGACGAGTAGCCGGTGCCGAAATCGTCGAGCGCCACGCGGATATCGAGGGCGCGCAGGGCGTTCAGATTGGCGATGGTGGTTGCGTTCATCTCGAAGAACACGGACTCGGTAACCTCGATCTCCAGGCGCTTCGGCGGCAACCCGCTCGCCTCAAGCGCCTGTCTCACCTCCGCGATGAGGTCGCCGTTCCGGAACTAGATCGGCGAGAGGTTGACCGCGAGCCGGATGTCCTCCGGCCAGTGAGCAGCCTCCCGGCAGGCCTGCATCAGAACCCAGCGGCCGATCTGGCTGATCAGGCCCGAGGCTTCGGCGACGGGAAGAAAATCGGCCGGCGATACCGACTCGCCGGAGCTGCGCGTCCAGCGCAGCAGGGCCTCGAAGGTGTGAATCCGGCCGTCATCGAGGCTGACGAGCGGCTGGTAGTGCAGGGTGAACTCGCCTTGCGCCACCGCGCGCTTGAGATCCACCTCGATCTCGTGCCGCCGGCGCATCGAGGCTTCCAGGTCGGTCGAGAACACGCAGACATTGCCCCACCCCGTGGCCTTGGCGCGGTAGAGCGCGAGATCGGCCTTGCTGAGCAGTCCCTCCGGATTGTGCGCATCGCGCGGCGCCTGGGCGAGGCCGATGCTGGCACCGATCTCCACCTGAACGCCATTGAGGGTATAGGGCATGCTCAGCGCCCCGATGATTCGCTTCGCCAGGGTAATCAGGGCATCCTCGTCCACGCCGGCGAGGAGGATAGCGAACTCGTCGCCCCCGAGCCGTGAGACCTGCGCTCCGGGCGGGACCGTCCCGATCAGGCGCTGCGCCACCTGGGCGAGCAGGGTATCGCCGAGGACATGGCCGAAGGTGTCGTTGACGAACTTGAAGCCGTCGAGATCAACATAGAGCAGCGCACAGGCTTCGCCTGTGGTGCGCGCGCGGGCACAAAGTTGCGCCGCCATGTCCTGGAACAGGGTCCGGTTGGCAAGGCCCGTGAGTGGATCATAGCTCGCCAGGTAGGCGATGCGTGCTTCCGACTGATGCGTATCCGTAACGTCCGAGCCGACGCCCCGAAATCCCAGGAAGGTGTCGCCGTCGTCGAGGATGGGACGGCCGCTGATGCGCCACCAGCGCGTCAGGCCCCCGATCGTGACCTCGACCACGCGCTCGCGGAACGCTTTGCGCTCGGCCACGAGGGTGAGAACATCGGCGATCTCCTGAGTCATCGGGCGTGGATCACGCACGCCGAGGAACAGGGCCTCCAGCGGCGTTTCCCGCAGGAGTTGCGGCGGCTCCCCGGCCACTTCGCCGATGCGGTCGGACACGTGCTGAAGCCGGTCCTCGGCGTCGGTCTCCCAGAGCCAGTCGCTGGTGTTCGCCTCGAAATCATGCAGCAACAGACTGATCGTCTCGTTCTGCTCGCTGACCCGGACGCGATCGATGATCCGCTGTTCGGAGAGGCGGCCCATCCGCCCGGCGGTGAAGGCGACAAAGACCGAATAGATCCCCATCAGCATTGCCAGCCACCAGCTGGACGCGGCTCCGTCCAGGATCAGGGCTCCGAGACTCCCCAAGGCGAGCGGCACGCAATAGACGAGGCCGAGGTGGGGCAGCGAGCCGAAGGTATAGGTGGTGGCCATCAGGCCGGCGCAGAGAGCCACCATGAAGACCCGGTCGGTGGTGCCCGGAGCCGGGAAGAGGGCCAGCGGCATGCTGCCCCAGGACAGCCCGAGAATCAGCGCGAACAGGACGGCGATCCGATGTCCGGCGACGATGTCGGCCACTTTGAGACGCTGCGGGCGATAACGCCACGCTGCGATCGTCGCGAGGGTGACGGTGAGGACGACGCTGAAGAACAGGGTCGTCAGGTAGATCCGATGAGCCTCACTCCAGAAGAGCACCAGGACCGCGCCGGCGATCACCGTATGGGTCAGGGCGAGATAGGGTGCGAATTGCAGCACCTCGTCGAGATGGCCGGCCCGCGCCTCCAGATCGTAGCGATTCGTCAGACCGGTCGTCCGCCGGAACACGGCTGGCCTCACTGCCGGCTCCGCGCCGGCAGGGGCCGGGGATCGGATACGATCGCTCACCGAGCGTCCCCGGGCCACATCCGGCAAACGCGGACCGCCGGCGGAGGCCGCAAGCGGTGCGGTGGACAGGACGGGTCCGGCGCGAAAAGGGTCAGGCGCGCGTGGCATCAGACTCACGGTCTTCGGCGATCCGCCGGCAGCGAAGGCTTACCGGATCGGGCTGTCCGAACGGAGGTCGGCGGCCTTCGGATGCGTGCTTCGTCCGCACATCACATCGTCCGGCCTCCAACTGGAAGGCGAGACCGAAGGCTATTCCCCATCATTTGATAAAAGCTTAATTGCAGTCCGGGCTTTGACAAGGCCTAGATTGCACCAACAAAGACCAGGACCCACCCTCTCTGGTCCATAATGGTGCCCGTCTTAGATGAGAACTGTTTTGGTTCAGCACAGAGGCCTTCGACAATCCCAGCCAGGACCATCCTCGCTCACAGCAGGATATGGGGGCCGAGTTCCGCTGCCGGCAGCGGCTGCAGGAACGCCGCACCGATGCCCTCCCCGAAGCAGCGGGCGACCGTCGCAGGCGTCCGGCCGAGCGTGATCTGCGTGCCCGGCTCCAAGGGAACGTCGATCCTCACGGCAGCGCCCGAAGCGGAGACGTTGATCAGGCGACCGGGGATCTGCGTACCGCAGGCCATGGTCACGAGGATGTCTGGATGATCGGGCACGAAGCGCGGATGCGCGCGCTGGGGCACGTCGTCACCGTTCTGGTCGGCGGCGAGTTCGAGGAGCCGTCGGACGATGACCGGAAGCGGTGCCTCGGCCCGGAGCACCCGGGTCACGAAGTGCTCCTTGCCGCATTCGATGACCTGGGCTTCGAGGGAGCCCGCGTGGCGAATGCTGCACGACAGGGTTTCACCCGGATCCGGCACGACCGAGGAGCGAAAACGCAGGCCGAGCACCGACACGTCGGCCGTGACCGCGTAAAAATCCGAGCGCTGACGGTTCCAACAGAGGGCGGGCAGGATCAGACGTGTCGATGATGATGTGATAGCTTCGCCCATGACCGTCCTGCGGTTGCAGGATCACTAAGGCACCCGCCATCCGATAAACCTTTACGGCAACGCTGAGAATTTGACGGAATAACGGTTTCTTGCAGAGGAAATCAGGACCGTCGCGGCAGCCCCGCGGGCCAAGCGCGAACTGGTGCAAGAGCAGGCGACCCGCGACCCTTCGCCTACGAGCCTTCGCCTACGAGCCTTGCTCCGCAAGCGTTGGCCCGCCCGCACCCTGGAGACGGGCTCTACCGGACGATCCGCCCCGCCTCAGCGCTGGCAATCGGTGCTGGACGGCAGGGTGTCGAGGCGCGTCAGGTCTCCGACCACGGCGAACTCGCCATAGTTGAGGCGCAGCGCGCCACTGACACCGTTCTCGTAGAGATCGAAGTTGAGGACGTAGATCGGCGTGCGCTCGCCCTGGCCCGGAACATAATAGCTCAGGGTCACGGGCCAGTGGGGCAGGGCTGCCATGGGACCGTCCTTGAGCGGCTTGTCGCGCTCCGCCGCCTTGTCGGTGGCCGCCGGGGCCGGACCCGGTCGGCCGATGACCGCGAGGGTGTCGTAGACCTTGCGCCCGTCATCGGAGCCGTCGAAGACCTTGACCGAGACGGTGGTCTGCCCGTCGCGCCCGGCCTGGATCAGACGGCGCATGTGCAACGTGGGAAACAGGACCTCGCCGGAGTCCTGGAACTGGTCGCGCTTGGGTTCCTTCAGCTTCACCTTCAGGCTGTCAGGCGTCGATTCAGCGGTGCCATCCACGGTCTGGCCCGGCGTCCCGTCGAGCACCGTGCTGGTCTTGAAGCGGTAGCTGTGGCCATCCCCGCTCTCGAAGGTGGTGTTGCGCAGATCGGAGGTCCGGCTGCCGGTCTCGCCGCTGTCCAGCACCGTCACCTGCCGGGTCTGCATCGTGTAGCCCTTGCAGGCGTCGCCTGTGAAATCGATGACGATGCGCCCGCGCGCGCTCTCCACCGCCCGGGTGCCGCTGCTCTCGGCGAGCGACAGATCGTAGACGGCGCGGTGATTGGCGAGGGTGATCGGCGAGGCGGCCCCCGCCGCAGTGGCGAACAGGACAAGGCCGGCCGCGAGACCGGGACTCGCGACGCGCGCCATCACGGCTTCTGCACTCACGCTGGAACGACGCATGAACTCTCCTGACAGGGTCGGGCCGGGGGTGCGGACACCCGCCGGAGACCCTGAGATAGGGCATCCCGCCCGCGCGAGCGAGGTTCGTTCGGGCACCGCTGCATTCGCCGCGCCGCAACGCGCGCCCTACCTATCCCCGGAGAAGAAGAACCCCGGAGCCCGACGCGCATCCGGGACGGAACCAACACCGGACGGGAGAGAGGATACGCCCATGGACGCCGATACCCTGCGCTCGCTCCAGGCCCCGATCAAGGACCGCTACCGCAACGCCCCCGATTCCGCCGTCGTCACCCTGCGCGCCCGCGGCAGCCTCGACGATACGTCGATCGCCTGCAAGGTCGAGACCGGACGCGCCCTCGCGGTGGCGGGCCTGCACCCGGCCACCGGCGGTTCCGGCGCGGAACTCTGCTCCGGGGACATGCTGCTGGAGGCGCTGGTGGCCTGCGCCGGCGTCACCCTGAAGGCGGTGGCCACCGCGATCGGCGTGGAGCTTCGATCCGGCACCGTCAGCGCCGAGGGCGACCTCGACTTCCGCGGCACCCTGGGGGTCGATCGGGAGGCACCCGTGGGCTTCCGGGCGATCCGGCTCGCTTTCGCCCTCGACACCGACGCCCCCCAGGACAAACTCGACCAGTTGCTCAAGCTGACCGAGCGCTACTGCGTCGTGTTCCAGACCCTGAACCACAAGCCGGATCTGGCGGTGGCCCTCGCGCAGGGCTGAGCCGCGCGTGACGTTTTCGCGCCCGGATGCGTGATCCCGGCGCCGTGATGATGTGTTCCCCACAGTATGATGATTTTCGAGTGGATCGTCGGCGTCCTGTTCGGCGCCGTGCTCCTGGCGGGCCTCGCCCGCCGGCTGGGTGCCCCCTACCCGGTGTTCCTGGCACTTGGTGGAATTGGCCTCGCCTTCGTTCCGGCGGTGCCGAACCTCGTGCTCGATCCGGAACTGGCTTTGGCCCTGTTCCTCGCTCCGGTCCTGCTGGATGCCGGCTACGACACGTCGGTCCGGGACCTGCGCACCCACTGGCGGCCGATCGCCGGCCTCGCCTTCGGAGCCGTGGTGGCGACGACGGCGGCCGTGGCCGTGGTGGTGAAGTGGCTCGTGCCCGACATGCCCTGGGCCGCCTGCATCGTGCTCGGCGCGGTGGTGGCGCCGCCGGACGCGGTGGCGGCTCTCTCGGTGCTGCGCCAGGTCTCCCTGCCGCACCGCCTCACCACGATCCTGCGCGGCGAGAGCCTGCTCAACGACGCCGGCTCGCTGCTGATCTACCGGCTCGGCGTCATGGCGGCCGTCACCGGCAGCTTCTCGCTGACGGAAACGGTGCCGATCCTCATCGGCGAGATCCTCGGCAGCCTCGTCATCGGCCCGGTGCTGGCGCTGATCTACAGTGCCGCCATGCGCCCGGTTGCCGACACGCCGAGCATCATCGTGCTGCAATTCGTGGCCGCCTTCGCGATCTGGATGGGCGCGGAGGCCTTCCATCTCTCCGGCGTGCTCACGGTGGTCACCTTCGCGATCACGGCGGCCCGGATCGCGCCCGGCCGCACCCCGCCGCGCACCCGCATCGTCTCGTACGCGGTCTGGGACACGGCCGTGTTCGTGCTCAACGTCCTCGCCTTCGTGCTGATCGGACTGCAGATCGGGCCGATCCTCGAACGCCTGACCCGGGCGCAGCAGATCTCCTATGCCCTGGTCGGTGCGGCGGTGTTCCTCACGGTTGTGGTTGTCCGCCTGGCCTGGGTCCTGCCAGCGGCCCATCTCGCCCGTCTCGGTGCCGATGAGGCCGAGACCCGGGACCGCGGCCTCTCGGCCGGAATCGCCGTGTCCTGGGCGGGCATGCGCGGCATCGTCACCATCGCGACGGCGCTGGCCCTGCCCGAGGGCGCGCCGGCCTTCCCCTATCGTGACCTCATCGTGCTGACCGCCTTCTGCGTGATCATCGGCACCTTGACGATCCAGGGCCTGACCCTGCGGCTCCTGCTCAGCCGCCTCGGGCTCGAGGACAACGATCCCGTCGGCCGCGAGGTCGGGCACGGCCGCACGGAGGCTTTCCGGGCCGCCCTGAAGACCCTGGAGGATGCGGAGGATGCGCCCTCGCGGGCTCTGTGCGAGGAGTTCCGCATCGCCCTGGAGCAGGCCGAGGCGCGCGATACGGGCTTCGCCGCCGAAGCCCTGCCGGCCGATGCCGCCCGACGCCGCGCCATCGAGGCCGCCCGCGACCGGGTTCTGGCCCTGCGCCGCACCGGCGAGATCGGCGACGACGCCTATTATGTGCTGGAGGAGGAGTTCGACTGGGCCGAGCTGAACGCGACGCCCAGGGCCGAGACCTGAAACCCGAGACCGATTTCCCGCGGCAAGCTCAGGCCAGGGGCGCCATCCGGAGGGAGAAATGCGCGCCCTGCACGTCGGGGGCGACCGCGAGGGTGCCGCCCAGCTGGCGGGCCAGACTGTTGACGATGCGCATGCCGAGGCTGGCGCTGCGCGCGGCCGCCGGATCGAACCCCTCCGGCAGCCCGGCGCCGTCGTCCTCGACGGCGAGGATCAGGGTCCCTGCTGCGTCGGGCCGGGCCTCTACCCGAATCTCGCCCTCGCCATCCGGGTAGGCATACTTGATCGCGTTGGTGACGAGCTCATTGACGAAGAGCCCGAGCGGGATCGCGAGATCGGCGGGAATGTTGACCCGGGCGGCGCGACAGACCAGGCGATGGCGCGGAGCGCTCTCCTGCAGTTTGGCGCAGAGCGCTTCGAGGAAGCCCGCGACGTCGATCGCCTCCAGGCTCGGCTGGCGCCAGAGCTGATCGTGGACCTGGGCTACCGCCTCGACACGGGTCCGGGCATCGGCCAGGGCGTTCTTCACGTCGGCATTGTCGGAGCCGCGGGCCTGGAGCCCGAGGAAACCTGCCACCACCGCGAGGCTGTTCTTGACCCGGTGGCTCATCTCGCGGGACAGCAGCTCCTGCCGCTCCAGGGCCGCCTTCAGCCGCGCCTCGGCCCGCTGGCGCTCGATGGCACCGCCGACGAGGTTGGCGAAGCCCTGCATGAAGGCGATGTCCGCCTCCTCGAACTGGCCCTCGCGGGTGTCGTCCACCTCCAGCACACCGTAATTGCCGTCGCGGTTGGCGATCAGCACGTTGATGGCCCGGCGGATGCCGTGGTCGGCCATCAGCTTCGGAGTGCGGAAGCGGGTTTCGTTCTCGAGGTGGTTCGAGATCACGGGACGGCCCGTCTTGAGGGCGTAGCCCGCGGGCGAGGCGAGATCCGCCCCGATGATGGTGGTGCCGACCGCATCCGCCGCCCAGCCGATTCCGGCGCAGACGAGGAGGCAATCCTGATGCGGCTTGTATTCCAGGGCCTTGCAGAACTGCGCCTCCATCCCCTCGGCGCAGAGTTCGGTGGCGCGCTGGAGCAGCGGCAGCAATTCCGTGGCGCGCAGGGCTTCCACGCCGAAATCGGAGAGAATCGCCTGCTGCCGCAGCCGGAACGCCAGGGCCTTGGGCGCCAGATCCGCACCTGCCGAATCCATACCCGCTGAATCCGCACTTGCCAGATCGGTCTCCGCCAGGGCGGTCTTCGCCGGCTCGGTCATCGCAACGATACGCTTCTCGGGTTCGGCACGGTCGGGTTGGTCGCCCCCTTGTGCGACACACCGCCTGAGGCCCGCAAGGGCATGCAGCAAGTCCCGACGCAGAGTTGATACCCCGCGCCGCTGGGCTCAGCCGAACGCCACTCAGATTTCGATCTCGGTGCCGACCTCCACGAGTTGGCGGGTCGGCACGCAGAAATGCGCCCCCGTGCGCTCGGCGTTGCGCAGCAGGAAGGCATAGATTTCCTCGCGCCAGGTCGCCATGCCGCGCTGGTCGCTCTTCGGGATGATGGTCTCGTGGCCGATGAAGATCGTCAGGTCGTCGAGACACTCGGGCGGCAGGCGCTTCGACTCGACCGCGCAGCGCAGGCCGTCGGGAACCGAGGCGTCCTCCATGAAGCCGTAGCGCAGGATCACCCGGGTGATGTCGGGCGTGATCGCGATGACCTCGGCGCGCCGGTCGCGGGCCACCGTAGGCTCCTCCTCGTAACGGGCGGTGACGATGAGGACGCGCTTGTGCAGGGCGTGACTGCGGGCGACGAAGCGGGACAGATGCAGCGGGATGGCGCTTGTGGCCGAGGACAGGAAGGCGGCATTGCCCGGCAGCACGATCGGCGGGTCGCGCCGGAGCTGTTCCAGGAACTCGGCCTCGGGCTGGCGCAGCGCGACCCGCGCGGCCTCGACGAGCTGGTTGCCCTTGCGCCAGGTCAGCATCAGGAACGCCACGAGCCCGGCCAGCATGAGGGGAAACCAGCCGCCCTCGAACAGCTTCACGCTGTTGGCGCCGAGGAACACAAGGTCGATGGCGAGGAAGAACCCGTTCACCGCCAGGACCGCCACGGGGTTGTAGCCCCATTTCAGGGCGACGAGAGCGGCCAGCAGCGTGGTGATCGCCATCAGGGAGGCCACCGCGATGCCGTAGGCCCCGGCGAGCGCATCCGACGAGCCGAAGATCAGGACAGCGCTCAGGGTGGCGGCGGCCAGCAGCCAGTTCACCATCGGTACGTAGATCTGCCCGCGCTCGAGCCGGGCGGTGTGGACCACCCGCATCGGCGGCAGGAAGCCGAGCTGGATCGATTGCTGGGTCAGCGAGAAGGCCCCCGAGATGATCGATTGCGAGGCGATCACGGTCGCCAGGGTCGCGAGGCCGATCAGCGGGTAATGCGCCCAGTCCGGGCTCAGACGATAGAACGGGTTCTCGATGGCGTCGGGCTCGACGAGCAGGAGCGCACCCTGCCCGAAATAATGGATCACGAGGGCCGGCAGAACGAGGCCGAACCAGGAGGCGCGGATCGGGCCGGCTCCGAAATGCCCGAGATCGGCATACATCGCCTCGCCGCCGGTGACGGCCAGGAAGGCGGCACCCAGCATGGCGAAGCTGACGTGCCAGCCCGCATGCGTCAGGAACTCGACGGCCTTCAACGGGTTGAGCGCGGCCAGAATCTGCGGCGCGTGCCAGATGCCCCCCAGACCCAGCAGCGCCAGCACGACAAACCACACGAGCATCACCGGCCCGAAGATGCGGCCGATGAAGGCCACGCCCCGGCTCTGGACCAGGAACAGGCCGACCAGGATCAGAACCGTGATCGGCACGACGAAGCGCGACAGGGCCGGCGCCTCGACCTTGAGGCCCTCCACCGCGCTGAGCACCGAGATCGCGGGCGTGATCGCGCCGTCGCCGTAGAGCAGCGCCGCGCCGATGAGGCCGACCACCAGGAGCACACCGGCCCAGGAGCCGGGCTTGGCGTTCCGGGCTCCGAGCAGCGCCAGCATGGCGACGATGCCGCCCTCGCCGCGATTGTCGGCGCGCAGGATCAGCACCGCGTACTTGATCGACACGATGAGGATCAGCGACCACAGGATCAGCGAGACGGCCCCCGTCACCGCGATCGGGGTCGGGGGCGCCCCGGCACTCGCGGCACGGACCGCCTCCTTGAAGGCGTAGAGGGGAGACGTGCCGATATCCCCGTAGACGATGCCGAGCGCCCCCAGCATCACCGCCGGGCGCAGGGCCGGTCGTCCCATCGGGGATTCCTCGTGGGCCACGGGCATGGTCTCCGGCAACGGCGAAGGTTCGCGCCGTCGCCCGCAGGTAGGGGCGGGTTTCCGTCCGACCAGGGGCCCGATCGGTCTCCGGCTTGAAGTGGGGACGGGCGCGTCACTCGATCCGCACCATCACGCTGTCGCTCGCACCCGTGGCATCCATCACCGAGATCCGCGCGAAGCCCGCCCCCTCCGGCTCCCAAGCCGATTGGCGCCGGGGGCCGCCCGCCACCGGCAGGCCGTCGACCATCCAGGTCAGGGGCGGCACGCCGCCGAGCGCCTTCAGGGCGAGGCTGGCTTTCTGGTCGGGACTCGCGAACGGAACGGGATCCGGCTCCGACAGGCCGAGACCGATGCGGGCGCCGTCCGGCGGGTAGGCGATCTTGAGGGTGGCGCCCCACGCGGCCGACAGGGTCTTGGGAATGTCGCGCCGGATGTGACGCAGGGGCGGCGGCAGGCCGGCGGTGGTGGTCACCAGCGCCTCGCGCGGCATCGGCACCGGGTCGGGTTCGCCGCCGAAGCGCGCGAAGGCGTCGAACAGGATGGGGGCCGCCGCCACCCGGCCGACGAGGCCCGGCACGGCGTTGCCGTCGGGCCGTCCAACCCAGACCGCGATGGTCACGCGCCGGTCGAAGCCCACCGCCAGGGCGTCGCGGTAGCCGTAGGAGGTGCCGGTCTTGTAGGCGATCCGGTTCGGGAGAGCGTTCTCGGGCGGCGGCGCCCCCCGCAGGCTGTCGGCGACGTACCAGGCGGCGACGCCTTCCGTGATGCGGGCTTCAGCCGTCACCTCGACCGGCGCTTCGCCGAGGCGACGGGTCAGGTTCGGCACCAGTCCCTGCCGGGCGAGGCCGGAGAACAGGCGGGCAAGGTCGGTGAGCGTGATGCCGAGGCCGCCGAGCGCCACCGGCAGGCCCGGCGCGGTGTCGCGGGGCAGCTCGATGCGGGCGCCCGCCGCCCGCAGCCGCGCGATGAAGCGGGCCGGACCGACCACCTCCAGCAGATCCACCGCCGGTACGTTCAGGGAGAGCTGGAGGGCGCGCCGCGCCGTCACGGTGCCCTGGTAGCCGAGATCGAAGTTCTCGGGGGCGTAGCCGGTGAAGCGCACCGGGCGGTCGTCCAGCTGAGTTTCCGGGTGAGCAAGTCCCGTCTCGAAGGCGAGTGCGTAGATGAAGGGCTTGAGAGCCGACCCCGGCGAGCGGATCGCGCCGGTCATGTCGATGGCGCCGGACCGGCTGGCGTCGAGGTAGCCGGGGCTGCCGACCTGGGCCAGCACCGCGCCGGTGCGGTTGTCGAGGGCCAGGATCGCCGCCGAGATTCCCGGCCCGACGGATGCGGCGCGCTCGGTCGCCAGGGTTTCCAGGCTGGCCTGAAGGCGTCCGTCCAGGGTGAGGCGGAGGACCCGCGCCGCCGGATCGACGGCATGCGCCGCCTCGGCCGCGTGGGCCGCCAGCATCGGAAAGGATTTTCGCGAGGCCGGCACCGGCTCGGCGCGGGCGGCCTGCGCCTCCGCCGCCGTGATCACGCCCTGCGCCACCGCGATGGCGAGGACCCGGTCGCGGGCCCGTCGGGCCGCCTGGGGAAAGCGGTCCGGCCGTCGCGCCTCCGGCGCCTGCGGCAGGGCAACGAGGAGCGCGCTTTCGGCGAAGGACAGCCGCGCCGGCTCGCGCCCGAAATACGCCAGGCTCGCCGCCCGCAGGCCCTCGACCGGACCGCCATAGGGGGCGAGCGCCAGGTAGAGATCGAGCACCCCGTCCTTGCCGAAGCGCCGCTCCAGCTGAACCGCCCGCACCATCTGGCGCAGCTTGGCGCGAAGCGATCGCTCGGAACGCGGCTCGACGAGGCGGGCCACCTGCATCGACAGGGTCGAGCCCCCTGAGACGATGCGCCCCGCTGCCAGCCACTGCCACGCGGCCCGGAGCGTCGCGGCCGGGTCGATGCCGGGATGCGAGGCGAAGCGCCGGTCCTCGTAGGCGGTGAGCATGGCAAGGTAGCGCGGATCGACCTGGGGTGCCGTGACCGGCAGGCGCCAGCGCCCATCGGCGGTGGCGAAGGGGCGCAGCAGGCGTCCCTCCCGGTCGAGCACTACCGTGGAGCGGAGCTCGGCCTGCGTCAGGTCGAGGGGCGGGAGGGTTTGGATGAAGCGCCAGACGGAGATCGCACCAAAGACGATCACCGCAAATGCTCCGAGCGCGGCGCGCAGAAAACCCCTCCCCCTCTGCGGGGGAGGTTTGAGGCGCGCCTCCGGGACAGACGGACTTCGCACGGCCCTACTTCGCACAGCCCTACTTCGCGCTCACCGTCATCGCGCCGAACCCGGTGCGCCCGAAGCGCTCCGGCCGGTACATGTCCTCGATGGTGGCGGCCGGGTGGACGTAGGTGCCGGGCGAGACAGCCCGCACCGTGTAAGCGACCCGGAAGAAGGCCGATTGCTCGGGGGTCCGCTCGTAGGCGGCCACGAAGCGGTCGTCGCGGAACTCGGTGTGGACCGGAGCCACATCCGACTTGGCGAAGGCGAGACCAGTGAGCGCGTCGGCATCGAGGAGCTTCGGGTTGTCGATCTCCAGGCCGGCGGGCAGCCGGTCGACCAGGAGGAGGCGCCCGGCGCTGGCTTTGGCCTCGGTCACGGTGAGCACCACCACGAGGCGGTCGTTCTGGTGGATTCCTTGGGCGAGATCGACCGGGGAACCGTCGAGGCGGTGGTAGCGCCGCTCGATGGTGTAGCCCCGCGCCTCGGCCGGTTCCGGTGCGATCGGGTTGCCGCTGACGCCGATCACCGCCTGCACCGCCTGGGTGCCCGCATTGACGAGGGTGACGGGCTTTCCCTCCAGGGCGGCGGCGCGGTAGCTGCGCGCCAGGGCGCCGCTCTCCGGCTTGCCGTCCAGGGTGAAACGGAGGTTGTCCGAGTCCGCGCTCATGCCCTCGGCAGCCAGCACCATCCAGGCATCCTCCTGCGTGCTGGTCGGTCGTCCGGTCGCCCGCTCGGCCGAGATGATGGCACCGAGCGGCTGGACGCTGTCGCGGGCGAAGCCCGTCTCGGCGGCCAGCGCCAGCAGACCGGCGCTGTCGCGCAGGCGCGAGCCGTAATCCGGCCGGTAGGCCGAAATCGTGGACGCCGTCTCCCGGAAGCCGGCCATCGCCGAAGCGAAGGCTTTGGTGGCCCGGCCCCGATCGCCCAGCAACGCCAGGGCCGCCGCGATCTGTCCGCGCGCCAGGGGAGTCGCGAACGCGGCCAGCTTGGTGTCGGCGAGGTAGCGCAGGTCGCCCATCACCGGGCGGCCGTTGCGCGCCAGCACGTAGGCCGCATAGGCGATGTCCATGCCGCCGTCCCCGACCTCGGTGGTGTTGGCGACCGCGTTGCGCAGGCGGTCGAGGGCGCTGGCGAAGGCGATCTGGGGCACGGCGAAACCGCGCTCGCGGGCCCGGGTCAGGAAATCGGTGACGTAGGCGTTGAGCCAGGTGTCGCTGGCGCCGTCCGTGGACCACAGGCCGAAATCACCGGCCGCGTTCTGGCGGGACAGCACGCGCTCGATCGCCTGGCGCACGCGCTCGTCGGCCTTGTCGAGGCCGAGCTGATCCTGACCGAGCTGATCCTGAGCCGCGAGGCGGTTGACGTAGAGGAGCGGCATCGCCCGGCTGACGGTCTGCTCGGAGCAGCCGTAGGGATAGCGGTCGAGCGCCTGGAGCAGGGCCGGCACGTCGATGCCGGCGAGGTTCGAGGCGGAGAGCGAGACCGTCCCGGTGCCGGGCAGGATGTCGGCGAGGAGTTCGTCGGAGACGCGCAGGGACGCGCCGGGTTCGAGACTCTGCACGGAGCGGCGGACGAGCGCCCCCGTGCCGGGACCGATGGTCAGGGCAAAGCTCTGGCCGACGCCCTTGGGCAGGCCGGGACCGGAGAGCGTGAGGTCGATCCGCGACGGGCCCGGTCCGGCGGCGGTGATGGGGATCACCAGGGAGTCCTTGGCGCCCGCCTCCAGCCGCAGGGTCTTGTGCATGGCCTCGGCGCCGACCAGCACGGAGCCGGTCAGGTCGAGGTCGACGGTGTAGTCGCCGGCCTGCCCTTCGACGTTGTCGATGGCGACGTGGAAGCGCGAGCGGTCTCCGACATTGAGGAAGCGCGGCAGGGTGCCGGTGACGACCACGGGGTCGCGGATGATCACGTCGGCCTGGGCGGCGCCCACCTTGGTCCGGCTCCAGGCGGTCACCATCACCCGGCCGGTGCCGTTGAAGGCCGGCAGGGGGAAGCTGACGCTGGCGCGGCCGTCGGGGCCGACCGTGAGGGGCCCGGAATAGAGCGCCAGCGGCGCCTGCGTCGGAGGCGAATCGGCGAGTTCGGCCGCAGCCCCGTCGCCGCCGGAGCGGATGGCGCCGAGCGTCCCCTGCATGCCGTCGATCAGGTATCCGTAGAGGTCGCGGATCTCGGGGCCGAGGGCCTTCTGGCCGAAGAAATAGCCGAACGGGTTGGGCGCCTCGTAGCGGGTGAGGTTGAGGATGCCGACATCGACAAGGGCCACGGTGACCCGGGCCTCCTCGTCGGCGTTCAGGCCTGCGAGCCGGATCGGCAGGGTCAGGGTCTCGCGCGGGCGCACCTTCGCCGGCGCCTCGAGGGTGACGCCGAGGGTGCGGCTGTCCCGGTCGACCCCGAACCACGCGACACCGAGCGCCCGGCCCGGCAGGCGTTTGGCCGCTTGGTCGAGAGGCCGGTAGGCGGTGGCGACGAGGTAGGCGCCGGAGCCCCATTCCGCCTTGACGGGAATGTCCACGGCGGTGCCGGCAGCCGGCACGTCGACGGTGAGGAGCGCGTGCAGCTTGTCGCTGACGACGGCGAGAGTCGCCTGTCCCTTGAACGTCGGCTGCAGGCGGGCGTGGAGCGTCTCGCCGGTGGCATAGGCCGCCTTGTCGAGGCGCAGGTCGAGGAGGTCCGGCACATCCGTCGTCTCGCCCCCGCTCCAGCCCACCGTGAAGGTCACGCTCGCGGTGGCGGCGGGCCGGCCGGGGACGCTCGCCTCCAGCCGGTAGGTGCCGTAGCTCACCGTGGCGCTGACGCGGCCCGGCGCGTCGGGGATGAGGTCGAGGCGGCCATCGGCGACGCGGCGGGTGCTAATCACCGGCTCGAAGGACCAGCGCCCGCCCTCGCGGTACCATTGATAACTCTTCTCGACGCGCTGGAGCGTCCAGGCCACGTTTTTCTGCGTCAGGCGCTGCCCGTCGGGAGCGGCCATGACCACGTCGAACCCGGCGACGCCACCCTCGGTCAGGTCGCGGGAGAAGCCCTTCCGAATGGCGAGCACCGGCGCGTCAGGCAGGATCGGCAGGGTCAGGCTGCGGCTGAGGGCCCGGCCGCCCGGCTCACCGACCTGCAAGGTGATTCTCGCCTCCACGGGGCGCGGGGCGGCCAGGGCCTGGACCGGCACCACGAGCCGGGCCTTGCCGGCCGCATCGGTGGTGGCACGGGCATCGATCTCGGCCGAGGAGGCCTCCACGCGCTCGTCGTCGAGGCCGACCGAGAAGCCCTCCAGGCCCTTGATCCCGCTGGTCGCCGCCTGCTGGATCAGAACGGTGCCGGAGACCTCCAGCCCGGCGCCCGGGGCGCCGTAAAGGTAGCGCGCCGCTACGTCGATGGTGGCGGGGGCGCCCCTGGTCAGGGTGGGCGTCGCACTCGACAGCGTCACGTCGAGGCGTTCGGGGACATAATCCTCCACCAGGAAGCTCGCCTCACCGATGGCCGGCGCCTTGGGGTCGGTATAGGCCGCCACCCGCCAGGTGCCGTGCTGCGCGCCGGCCAGGAGGGGCAGCGCCAGGGCGCGGCCGCCCAGACCCGCATCCGCCACCTGGGCGCGCCGGTACTCGACGCCATCGGGACGCCTGACCACCAGCGTGAGCGGAATTTCCGGCACGGCGGCGCCCTGCGCGTCGCGCAGAAGACCGGTGAGGTTCACGGTCTCGCCCGAGCGATAGACCCCGCGCTCGGGGAACACATAGGCCTCGACGGCGCCGGGCTGCGGGCGTCCCTTCACGCCGCGATCCGTGAGGTCGAAGGCCGACTGGTTGAGGTCGAGGAAGCCGTAATCGTCGCCGATCTGCGCCACCACGAGGCCCGGGCTGATCCCGCCCTCCCCGCGCGCGAGGCCCGGCGCGAAGGCGACGTGCCCCTGGCGGTCGGTCTTGGCGACCGCCAGGACCTCGTTGTTGCGCGCCACCAGCCGGATTTCGGCGCCGGCCACCACGTCGGCCGAGGCCAGCGAGCGGGCGAAGACGTGGACGCCGTCGCGGCCCTTGAAGGCAGTGAGTCCGAGATCCGAGACCACGAACCATTGTGTCGCCTGCTGGTCGTAGCCGCCCTCCTCGTCGTTGGACGCCGTGGTGCCGGAGGGCTGGGCAAGCATGATGTAGATGCCGGGTTCCAGCTTGCCGACCGCCTGCAGCACCGGGAAAGCGGTGACGGCCTCCTGATTCAGCTCCGCCTTGGCCGTCTCGAGGACGCCTTTCCAGACGCGCTGGCCCTTCTGGTCGGCGATGGTCCGCGCCGTGGCCCCGTTGAGTTGCGACAGGAAGTCCTCGGCCCGCAACGACGGCAGCAGCCCCCGGTCGCCGACCCGCAGCACCTCCACGTCGATCTTGGCCGCGTTGACCGAGACCAGGGGCACGCCGGCCTGACCGGTGCGGGGCAGGACGTAGTTGCGTCCGGTGAAGCGGACCTGAGGCGAGCGGTCCCGGACATAAACCTCGTAATCAGCGGCCTTGAGCAGGGTCTCTCCAACGCTGGAAGGGAGCCCGGAGCGCACCACGAAGGCGTAGCGCTCGCCGTGCTTGAGCCCATCGACGCAGACCTGCTGGCCGGTGCCGGTGACGGCGGCGTTGGCCGCGCCCGAGACGGCGATGAAGGGTGTGAAGTCGGTCTTTGGCGCCAAGCCTTCCGAGAACTGGAAGCAGACCCGCGGCGCGGCCGCATCCGAATCGACGGTGTAGTTGAGGATGCGGAAGCCGTGCTCGGCGCGAAGGCCCTCGTAGGTCTCGCGCACCTCCGCGGCGTCGGCGAGCGCCAGGCTGGCACGGTAGGCCTCGAGCGATGGGCGCCACTCCGTTTCGGCGGCGTAAACCTCGCCGAGGGTCGCGAGCGCCTCGGCTTCGGCCGCCGCGCTGCTCGCCCGCAGGTAGCCCTGGTAGGCGGCGGCCCGCGCGTTGCGGCGCAGGCGCAGGCGGCTCGCGTAGTCACCGGTCCGCTCGTCGTTGCCGACCGCGCTCGCGGCGCGCGCATAGGTGAGCCAATTTGCCGATCCACCAGGTTCGAGGGCCACCGCGCGCGCGAGAGGCTTCAGGGCCTCCGCCGGCTTCTCGGCCTCGATCAGGGTCTCGCCCTCAGTGCGTGCCATCACCGCGGACTTGGTGTCCGGCCGGGGATGTCCTGCCTCGCTCGTCAGGGTCGATTCGAGGCGGACGCCGTCGCTGGCGAGGTCGTCGCGCTGAAAACCCTTGGCCAGCGGAGCCCGGGGCAAGACCTTGGCTGCGGTGCGCGCCGTCGATCCCTGCCCTTGACCAGGGACTTGAGACTGGACTTGCGCCTGGGCGGGCAGCGCCAGCAGCCCGGCAAGGGCAAGCACCGGCACGAGGCCCGAGATCCCGACCACAGATCGGGGCGAGCGCCCGTATCCGGATGATCCCGCCATGTTTCCACCCCGTTCGCCGGAGGCCGGTACGTCGCACCGGTCCCGGGCGGAACCGTAGCACTTCGCGCATCGGCCGCAACGGCCTGGAATTCGAGCGCGGCCTCTGCCACACCGGATGGGTTCTCATCGGGAAGACGCGACCCGGCCATGATGCGACGCGATCGGACCATCCGGGACGGAACCGGATGGGTGATGACCCTGACGGCAGCCCTGGCCTCCGTCCAGATGGCTCTGGCTCAGACGCCGCCGGCCCCGGCGCTCGCCCGGGTGAAGCCGAGCGCGCCCGCCCCCGATCCCGCCTTCGAGGCGGCGCGGACCGCGTTCGAGGCTCTGCCGGAGGCCGAGCGCAAGGGTCTGCAGGACGCGCTGGTCTGGACCGGCGACTACAACAGCGTGGTCAACGGCACGTTCGGGCGGCGCAGCTACGAGGCGTTCCTGGCCTACGCGAAGCGGAGCGGCGGGACCGGATTGCCGGATGCGACCGGACGCGCCGCCCTGCTCAAGGAGGGGGCTGCGGCGCGGGCGGCCGTCCGCTTCGTCGTGAAGTCGGATCCCGTCAGCGGCGTCGTGCTCGGCGTGCCCGAGCGCATCCTGCCGAAGCGGACGCCGCAATCCGGGGGCACCCGCTGGCAGAGTGCCGACGGGCGCATCACGCTGGAGACGAAGTCCTATCCGGCCGGCGAGACCGGGCTGGAAGCGGTCTTCGCCCGCATCACTGCGCCGAGTGCGGACCGGCGGATCACCTACAAGCTCCTGCGGCCCGACTTCCTGGTGGTGACCGCCGAGACCGGGACCGGCAGATCCTATATCCGTTATGCCGCCGGCGAAGCGGGCCTGCGCGGCTTCACTCTGGGCTACGACAAGGCCCTGTCCGGGGAGGTCGATCGCCTCTCCATCGCCATCGCCAACAGCTTCGTGCCCTTCCCGGATGTGACTCCCGCCTCGGCACCCGCTCCGGCCGAGACGGTCGTTGCGTCACCCAGCCCGCCCCCCGCGCTGGGCAGCCGAAGGGTTCCGACCGCGACGGGCTTCGTCGTGGCGCCCGGACGGGTCCTCACCAGCGCGGCGGCGCTGGAGGGTTGCGGGGCGCCGATGATCGCGGGCCTGCCGACGCGGCCGAGCCCCGTCGGCACGGCCGATCTCATGATTCTGGAAACGGGTCCGCTCCCCGGGCGGGCGGCGCTCGCTCCGAGCGTGCACACGGGTGCCATCGCCGACGGTGAAGGGTTGGTGGCGCTGGTGGTCGATGCCGAGGGGGGCGTCCTGGTGGCCCCGGGCCACTCCGGGCCGGGCGGCGGCCGGATCTCCGCGCCGTTGCAGCCCGGCGCCGGGGGCGCGCCGGTCCTGGATCGTGCGGGCACGCTCACGGGGCTCGTCGCGACGGTTCCGAAACAGCCGCGCCTCATCGCCGGAATCATGCCGCCTGCAAGCTACGGGCTCGTGCGGGACGACGCGCTCGCGACCTTCCTCGGCGCCGCGGGGGTGCGGACCGAACCGCCGCCGAAGGCGGCCGGCACGCTTGGCGAAGCCGTCGCGGCCCTGGCGGGCGCGATGGTGGCCATCACGTGCCAGCCGTGAGCGGGATTCTCAGAGTCGTCCGGTCACGAGCAGCACGATCAAGATGATGATGAGCAGACCGCCGAGTCCGAAGCTCGGTCCACGGTAAGCGCCGCCGCCGAGGAAGTTGCCGCCGCCGAGAACGATCAGGATCAGGACGATAAGCAGAATGGTGGTCAGGGTCATGGATGGGAACTCCGTCACGCGCCCAACCGGAATTGCTTGAGCTTGACCGTACAAACGTCGCCGTAGCGATTCCGTTCAACGCGCACAGCGGCATATTCCTCGAAACGCAAGGTTTTTTGCCGGCGTGGAAGTCAGGCCCGCCAATCCGGGAGCGGAGCGGATGAAGCGCTCAGCCAATCCGGGACCGGAAGACCGCGCTCGGCCAGAAAAGCGGGATTGAACAGCTTGGAGGCGTAGCGTGCGGCCCCGTCGCACAGGATCGTCACGATGGTGTGGCCCGGCCCGAGCGCCCGGGCCATCCGGATCGCCCCGGCGACGTTGATGCCCGACGATCCGCCAAGACTCAGGCCCTCCTCCCGCATCAGCCGGAAGACGATGTCGAGGGCCTCGCCGTCGGGGATGCGGAAGCACAGGTCCGGCGTGAAGCCTTCGAGATTGCGGGTGATTCGGCCCTGGCCGATCCCCTCCGTGATCGAGGAGCCCTCGGCCTTGAGGGTGCCGGTGGTGTAGTGGGCGTAGAGGGCAGAACCCTCCGGATCGGCAAGACCGATCCGCACACCCGGCATGCCGCTCCCCGTGGCCTTGGCCGCGCGCAGGGCCTGCGCGGTTCCCGCAAGGGTACCGCCGGTGCCGGCCGCACAGATGAAGCCGTCAACGGAGCCGCCGGTCGCCGCGAGAATCTCCGGACCCGTCGTCTCCACGTGGGCCTGCCGGTTGGCGAGGTTGTCGAACTGATCGGCGAAGAAAGCGCCGCCCGGTTCGGTCTCGGCCAAGCGCTCGGCCAGCCTGCGTGCGGCATGGACGTAGTTGTTCGGGTTCGCGAACGGCACCGCCGGCACCTCGACGAGACGGGCACCCGCGAGGCGCAGCGTCTCCTTCTTCTCGGCCGATTGCGTCTCGGGAATCACGATGACCGTGCGGTAGCCACGCACCGCGGCAACCAGCGCCAGGCCGATGCCGGTGTTCCCGGCCGTGCCCTCCACGATGGTTCCACCCGGGCGGATGAGCCCTCGTGCCTCGGCATCACGCACGATCGAGAGCGCTGCCCGATCCTTCACCGACAGGCCGGGATTGAGGAATTCGGCCTTGCCCAGGATGGTGCATCCGGTCTCGTCGGAGGCGCGCGCGAGGCGAATCAGCGGTGTGGCGCCGATGGCCGAGAGGATGTCGGGCGAGGAACGGTCGGACTGCAGGGCCATGCACGGGACTCCGAGGAAGAAGGCGGACCCGATGCGTCTCAGGCGGCCAGCGCCCGGTTCACCGTGGAGCGCAGGTCGGCCAGGGAGAACGGCTTCGTGAGCACGTCGGTCACGATGGCGTCGAGCCCCCGCGCGCGCTCGCGCTGGTCGGCAAAGCCGGTCATCAGCAGGATGGTCAGGTCGGGAAAGTCGCGCTTGGCGGCCAGGGCCAGGGCGATGCCGTCCATCAGCGGCATGCGGATGTCAGTGAGCATGAGGTCGAACGCGCCGTCCGCCTCGGTCAGCCGATCGAGTCCGTCGCTGCCGTCGGAGGCCGTGACAACGGCATGGCCGTCGATCTCGAGGCCCCGCTTGAGGAAACCCCGTACCGTCTCTTCGTCATCCACCAGGAGGATGCGGGCCATCGCGCGTCTATGTCTCTCTCAGGTCCGGGCCGTCAGTCACGCAAGGGCCGACGCGCCCTGTCAAGGGACGCGTGGACACAGCGAAAGCTTTAAGAGCTAAATTGTTTCAGTTTCACCGTGAGCGCGTGCGCGGCGCCTCACGTCCCGCCGAACAGGTCGGGCTCGCGACTGTCGTAGTCGACGAGCCCGACGAAGGGCAATTGGCGGTAGGCGTGGGCGACGTCCATGCCGTAGCCGACGACGAAGACGTCCGGACAGGTGAAGCCGACGAAATCGGCATCGATGGTCACGGCGCGCTTGCCCGGCTTCTCCAGCAGCACGGCGGTCAGCACCCGCTTGGCGCCGCGCGCCATCAGCAGGTCCTTGGCGAACACGATGGTGCGCCCTGATTCGAGAATGTCGTCGACGAGCAGCACGTCGCGCCCGCGTACCTCGCTCTCGACGTCGCGCAGGATCTCGACTTGGCCCGAGGAGACCGTGGCGGTGCGGTAGCTCGACAGGTGCACGAACTCCGCCTGCGGCTCCAGCCCGACCCGGTGCAGGGCCCGCAGGAGATCGGCGGCGAACATGAAGCTGCCCTTGAGCACCGCCACCACGAGGAGATTCTCAGGGTTGGCGGCGGCGATGGCGGCCGCGAGTTCCTCGGTGCGCCGGGCGATGGCGGTTTCGTCGAAGAGGACGCGGACGCGTCGGGAAGGACTGGTCATGCGCGCTCCTTATCACGGGCTCGGCGCGCCGGCACCGGTCTTCGCCATCGGCACGGTGGAAACAGCGACGCCGGGGACAGTAGCGCCGGTCCCGACAGCCCCGGTTTCGGTGCCCCCGGTTTCGGTGCCCCCGGACTTGGCGCCCTCAGACTCGGCGGCGGCGAAGTGGACGCGGACCGAGCGGCCCTGGGCCGGGGGTGCCGAGAGGCTCGCGCGAAAGCGGGCGGTCTCGCTCCGCTCCAGGACCGGGCGCGGCGGGGCGATGCGCCAGCGATAGAGCGGCTGGTCGCGTCCGTCACGGACCTCGACCTCGATCGACGGGACCTCGGCTTCGGCGGCGATGCCGACGAGGTCGCCCTCGACCACGAGTTGGCCCTGGGCGCCGTCGCCAGAGCTCTGGCCGGGGTTCTGAAATGCGACGACGTCGCGGAACGCGATGCCGCGCAGATTGACCGGAAGCCCGACGCGGGCATAGAGACCCGCACTCTGCGGCATGGCCCGGACGACGGTGGCGCGCCCCACCACGGCGAGCCCCAGCCCAACCACCACCGCGAGGCCGAGGGCGGCACCAGGCGAGGCCAGCATCGAGCCGGCCCGCTTCGGCGCAGCCGCTTTGACCTTGCCGCGGGAGCGCGCCTCTTCCGGCGGAACCGAGACGGGCTCGGGCTCCGCTCCCAGAGCCGATTCCCAGGAATCAAGGTCGGCCTGAGCCGTGGCGCGGCTCTGCGCCGCGTCGGGGCCGAGATCGGACGCAGCCATCATGGCCGCCGTCATCTCGGCTTCCAGAGCGGCGGAGACGTCCTCGGGAGAGATGAACCAGGTCTCGCGGCAGGCAGCACAGCGCACCGAACGCCCGTCCGGCCCGACGCGATCCGCGTCGATCTCATACGCACTGGAACAGGACGGGCAGACGATCAGCATGGTATCCCGGCGCCTCGCATCTCGATGGCAGTTGCCGCCAGGGGCAAAAAGACTCAAACGGTTCTCGGCCAACACGGTTAACCGTCCGTGAAGCGAGCGGCCTTTGAACCGAAGCGCACGGGGATCGATCATGGGGGGATCGTGGCGGATCGGGTGAACACGCAGTCGCTTCTCTCGGGAGCCGAGGAGCCGGTGGTCCAGTTCGAGAGCGTCGGCATGCGCTACGGCCTCGGACCGGAGGTGCTGAGCGATGTCAGCTTCCAGATCGCGCCGCGCTCGTTCCAGTTCCTCACAGGGCCGTCGGGCGCGGGCAAAACCACGCTCCTGCGCCTGATCCTCCTGTCGGTGCGGCCCACGCGCGGCCTCGTCTCGGTGTTCGGCGAGGAGGTCAGCGGCATCTCCAGCGAGGCGCTGACCGGTCTCCGCCGGCGCATGGGCGTGGTGTTCCAGGATTTCCGCCTGCTCGACCACCTCACCACCTACGAGAACGTGGCCCTGCCCCTGCGCGTCCAGGGCCGCTCGGAGACGAGCTACCGGGCCGAGGTCGTCGAGCTGCTGCGCTGGGTCGGCCTCGGCGAGCGCATGCACGTGCTGCCGCCCCTGCTCTCGGGCGGGGAGAAGCAGCGCGCCGCCATCGCCCGCGCGCTCATCGCCCGGCCCGAACTGCTGCTGGCCGACGAGCCCACCGGCAACGTCGACCCAGGCCTCGGCCGGCGCCTGCTGCGCCTGTTCATTGAACTGAACCGGCTGGGCACCTCCGTGCTCATCGCCACCCACGACTTCGCCCTGATGGACCTCGTCGATGCCCGGCGCTTCGTCCTGGGGGACGGGCGCCTGACGGTCGAGGCATGACGTCGGGTCAAGGAGGTCGGGTGATGCGGATCGGGCGAGACGGGGCGAAACATGATGGGTGATCCCGGCATACCCTCCACCCCCCAGGCGGCGACGATTCCTGGCCGCACCGGGGACCGGCCGCCGGTGAAACCGCCGGCACCTCCGGATTCGCGGGCCGCGCCCCTGCCCGCGACCCTGCGCCGGAACGCCCCCCTGGTGCCGACCGATTCAGCCGCGAGCCGGGCCTTGGCCGCCGTGATCGCCATCCTGACCTTCCTGGCAGCCCTCTGCGCGGGTGCCGCCGAGATCGTGGCGTCGAGCGCTGTCCAGTGGCAGGGCACGGTCGCCCAGGAGGTGACGATCCAGGTGCGTCCGAGCCCCGGGCGCGACATCGACGCGGACGTCGCCCGCGCCGAGGCCCTGGCGAAGGCCACCCCGGGCATCGCCGCCGTGCGGGTCTTCTCGAAGGGGGAGGCCGAGCGCCTGCTCGAGCCCTGGCTCGGCAGCGGCCTCGACCTCTCGGATCTGCCGGTCCCGCGCCTCGTCACGCTGAAGCTGGCCGAAACGGCTCCGGACCTGAAGCCCTTGCGGAGTTCCCTCACCGAGGCGCTGCCCGGCGTCGCGAGCCTGGACGATCATGCCCTGTGGCTGCGCCGGCTCTCCACGGCGGCCAACACGTTCGTGGGCGTGGGCATCGGCATCGTCGTGCTGGTGCTGGTGGCGACCGGCCTCGCCGTGGTCTTCGCGACGCGCGGCGCGATGGCGGGCAACCGGGAGGTGGTGGAGGTGCTGCACTTCGTCGGCGCCAACGACGACTTCATCGCCCGCGCCTTCCAGCGCCGGTTCTTCGGACTCGGGCTGCGCGGCGGCATCATCGGATCGGGGGCGGCCATCGCGGCCTTTGCACTGGCTGGCCTGGTGTCACGCAACTGGCGCTCGGGTCCTGCCGGCGAGGAGATCGAGGCCCTGTTCGGAGCCTTCCACATCGGCTGGCGCGGCTATGCCAGCGTGCTCCTGATCGGCGTGATCGCGTCGGTGGTCACCGGCATCGTCTCGCGCCTCACGGTGCGGCGATTCCTGGCGTAGGAAGTTTGGCCGCAAGCGCCGGACCCGATTCACGAATTCGCAAACAGCGGGCGCCTGGCTGTCTCATGCCCGCCCGATCCCGTTAACCCTTCGTGAACCTTTCCAGGCGGAGATACTTGCCTCGTGAACGCCCCAATCGGGGCTACCTATGGGGCATGACGAGGCGGATGTCAGCCAGCGGCACCATGAAGCCCCCCGAGGCTTTCGGATGGGCCTGGACCGACGTCGCATCCCGCGCGCCGGGGCGGACGCCGCCTCGGCTCCCGGAAGCCGGCCCGCCTGCGCACGCTGGATTCAGCCGGACCACCAAGGCCGCCCTGGGCACCGCCAGCCTGGGCGGAGTGGCCCTGTTCAGCGGCTTTCTGGCCTTCGTGGCCTGTCTGGAGCGCGACGAGCGCGTACCGGAGGGACGGGCCGACGGCATCGTGGCCCTGACGGGCGGCGCTCAGCGCATCGGTGACGCCATCGACCTTCTGGCCAACGGCTACGGGCGGCGCCTCCTCATCACCGGCGTCAACGAGCGCACGAGCCGCGACGAGATCGCCCGGCTCAACCCAAGCCAGCGCCACTGGATCGAGTGCTGCGTCGACCTCGACTATCGGGCGCGCAACACCATCGGCAACGCGATCGAGACCCGGCGCTGGATGCGCCAGCACCGCTTCAGCACCGTCACGGTGGTGACCTCGAACTACCACATGCCCCGCACCATGGTGGAACTCGACCATGCGCTCATGGGTGCCGACCGCGTCGTACCCTATCCGGTGATCGCGGAAGGCTTTGAGCCCGACCGCTGGTGGTCGCATCCCTCCTCGGCCAAGCTCCTGGCCTCGGAATACCTGAAGTTCCTCGTGGCCTGGGTTCGGACCCGCTTCGAGCATGATCCTGAGCGCTCGCGGGCCGCCATCCTCATCGGGCGCGGCAAGCCGATCAAGATGGTCGCGGAGCCCCTGTTGCTGCGCGGGCAGCAATAGGCCGGCGGAAGCCCGGTCGGAAGACGAATGCGAGGCTGGACGCGGCAGTCCCGGCCTTCACAGTCCCAGCCTTCACAGTCTCAGCCTTTACAGTCCCGGCCTTCACAGTCCCTTGCACTGGCTGCGGATCAGACCCGAAAACTCCTTCTCCGAGGTCTGGACCTGGGCGAGGCGTTCCGTACGCTCGGCCCCCGAGAGACAGCGGCCGTAGACGCTCGCCACCCGGCGCATGGTCTCCACGTGCCGGCGCCAGACGCGACACTGGTCGGCGGCCTCGCTGCCGGCCTGCTCGAGCTGGTCGATCGCCTGGCGCTGCATCGAGCTCGCCACGAGAACGTCACGGGCACACGCGGTGTCGGTCGCGCCGCGCGGCTCCGCGGCGACGGGACCGGCCGCGAGTCCGAGAACGACGGCCAGGGAAACGAAGCCCGGTACGAGGCGCATGTTCATGCGGCCTGCGAGGTCGAGGTGTGGGTCAGGAGGGCGTAGAGCGCGCTGGCATCCCGGGCGGCACGGATGCGCTCCAGGATTCCGGGTTCGCGCAGCAGCCGGGCGACCTGCGCCAGAGCCTTGAGATGATCGGCGCCAGCCCCCTCGGGAGCCAGGAGCAGGAAGGCGATATCGACGGGCTGACCGTCGAGAGCATCGAAATCCACCGGCTTCTCGAGGCGGGCGACGAGACCGAACAAGCGGTCGAGGCCAGGAAGCTTGCCGTGCGGGATGGCGACGCCGTCGCCGATACCGGTGGAGCCGAGGCGCTCACGCTGCAGCAGGGTCTCGAACACCTCCCGCTCGTCCAAAGCCGGAAGCTGACGCACCGCATGGGCGCTCAGCTCCTGCAGCATCGACTTCTTGGCGCGGACACGCAGGGACGGCACCACGGAATCCGGAGACAGGAATTCCAGTACTGGCATGAAGGACCGTCGCCCCGTCGGCGGCAGCCGACCCGGCCGCCACTCCATGAAAGGTCGGGCCGCCCGGGCGGCCCTGAGACTCAATCGAGCGGGTTCGGGCTCTGTTCCCGCCCCGCGCCTACGACGCCGCCTCGGCCGGATCGACCCAGCCGATAGCCCCGTCAGTGCGGCGGTATACGACGTTGATGCGTCCGGTGCCAGCGTGAACGAACACGATGACCGGAGCGCCCGTGAGGTCGAGGGCAGTGACCGCCTCGCTTACCGAGTGGCGCTTCAGGGTCTTGGTGCTCTCGGCGACCACGGGCGGGTGTGCCGCCTCGCCATCCGTCAGGTCGTCCTCGTAGAGATCGACCGCATCGGCCTCGCTGGGTGCGGCGAAAACCGCATAGGCCGCCTGCACCGTCGCACCGTCATGGGCGGCCGCGCCGTGATCCTTGAGCTTGTGCTTGTAGCGACGCAGACGCTTCTCGAGCCGATCGGCCGTCTGATCGAAGCTGGCATGGGCGTCATGCGCCGCGCCGGACGCTTCCAGGGTCAGGCCCGAGACGAGGTGGAGCACGCAGTCGGTGCGGTAGGAGGTCCCATCCCGCCGAAGGGTGACGTGCCCCGAACAGGTCTCGCTCATATGGCTGTCGAGGTATTTCGCGAGTGTGGCAGCCATTCGCTCCTCGACACGCCCCCGCAGGGCTTCGCCAAGGTCCAGGCCGTGGCCCGTCACGCGCAATGCCCCCATGATCCCTCCGATTTTCGTTGTGGACGCGCTCTGGTTGAGGAGCCTCATGAGTTAAGGAGCCTCGCCTGGAGAAGTCAACGCGGGGCCGGCCCCGGATCGATCGTCGGCGGTCGATCCGTCATCGAGGCGCCTCGGCTTCGGGATGCGCGTCCTCGGGAGACCGGTTGGAACGGGGCAGCAAGCCGGGTCGGCTCCCACCCCGCGTGCAGGCGTGGCTGGTTGCGGAGGCCGCGCCCTATCCGAAGGCCCCGACCTCGTGCTGGATCATGCCCGAGATCTCCCGCACCCGCTGGAAGCTGCGCCGGATCGGCTCGAACAGCGTCCTGTGCTCGGTCTCGTAGGTTCCGACGTCGCGCGGGCCGGCAGGCTCGCCGAAATTGAGGCCCAGCGTCGGGTCCGGTGTGATCGGGAAGATGTCCTCGAGCAGCGTCAGGCAGCCATCGATATCAAGGCGCAGGAAGCGCTCGATCAGGGCCTCGCGGCTGATCCCCGATTGGGGGCGGAAGCCGGGGATGTGCACCGCCAGGAACCAGATCCGGTGGATCAGCGCGAGCCGGATCGCGTGCAGCAGGGTCAGGCGGGCCGACATCCGCCCGAGGTCGGGAGCCGCGACCTGCAGGCTGAGCCAGTCGCAGGTGAGTTGGCCGAACAGGTGGCGCAGGTCGGGCGCCAGACGCAGACGGTCGAGGGCGTTGGCGATGACGACGAGTTCCTCGCGCCGTCCGTCGCGCTGCGTACGCCGGGCACGCTCCAGCCACACCGCCGGATCGAGGGTGTCGATATAGGCGCGCAGCACATCGAGATCGGAAACGCTGGCGGCGTGCTGGACCATGCGGAAGGCCCGGGAGAAGCGCACGGAATCCCGCCGCATGTCGCGGAACAGGTCCGGCGTCCGACCGGCGGCACGGCCGACCCCGTGCAGCGAATTGGCCAGGAAGCCGAGCTGCTGCAGGATTGCGTTGTTGGGGATCGCCCGCATCTGACGCGGGTGGGTGATCATGGTCGGGCCGCCGCCATCGGTCTGGCGGGCGACGGGCCGCGAACCGGTGCGGTCGAGGAGGCTCGGGCCGAAGGTGCCGAGCAGGGCGGCGTAGCCCGCATCGTCCACCAGCGTCTCCATGTCCTGGCGCACCACGGTGAAGAACTCGGCGGCGAAATCCGGCTCGGCGTAGATCGGGTCGTCGGTCTCGTCCGCCCCGCTCGCCGGGTCGGACAGGACGTAGTCGGCGAAGCTGTCGTCATCGGCGACATCGAAGGCGAAGACGTGCTCGGCGATGCGCTCGACCGTCGCCTGGGCCAACGGCAGGGTGCCGAACATCAGGTAGCCATCCGAGCCCTGGAAGCTCGATTCGAGGCGCACCCGGATGCTCGCGTTCCGGTTGCGCCGGCGCGCATCCTCGGGGGCCAGATAGGCGAGGCGATCGCGCAGGGAGGTCGGGTGAGCGCCTCGGCCGATCGATTCGCCATGGGTGTCGAAGATCGCGAGTTCGACCCCGGTGAGGTCGTTCTGAACCATCAATTCGGTGATGCGCAGGCGCAGGCGCTCGATCCAGAAGCTGGCGGCGAGCTGGCCGACATAGCGCCCGGAATCCGAGTAGCCGAACTGGACGGTAAGGCGCCCGATACGCTTGAGGTACTGGCGCCAGTGCGGGTTGCGCAGGGCATCGTCGAGAACGCGGACGCCCTGTTCCAGGGCACTGGCCGTCTCGAACAGCGGCGTGATCTCGACCTTGTCGGCGATGCCGTAGTGCCGCGCGAGCCAGAGGGCGGCCAGGAGGGTGTAGCCCGTCTCGGTCTCGGCGATGAGGAAACGCACGGGATGCGAGCCGTCCACGTGCTTGAGGATCTGGGTGATCGTCATCATCAGGCGGGCGGCCGAGGCGCGCTCGGCGGCCAGCGCCCCGAAATCCACGTCCACCGCCTGTACGTCGTTGAGGAGCGCGTGGATGCTGGCGAGATGTGAACGGCGCTGCGCCGCGTCTGTCGGCTCGCCCTCGAGGTCGGTCACGCGGCGCACCGCGTTGTGGATCTGGCTGGCGTTGAGCCGGAAATGCGGCAGGGCGTTCGAGAGCCCATGGGTGGCGATGCCGGAGCG
Source organism: Methylobacterium sp. 37f (assembly GCF_023093475.1). Taxonomy (NCBI): domain Bacteria; kingdom Pseudomonadati; phylum Pseudomonadota; class Alphaproteobacteria; order Hyphomicrobiales; family Methylobacteriaceae; genus Methylobacterium; species Methylobacterium sp. 37f. The sequence goes on along the minus strand of NZ_JAGHKN010000007.1, from coordinate 117,357 downwards.
CAGGAGGGCGACGCTGCGCTTGTCGGCGTCGGAGTCGAGGCCGCCGATGGCTCCAGCCAGTCCGGCCAGGATGGCGCCGGAATCGGTCTGTGCCCGCTCACGCTCGATGATCAGCGCGAGGGCGAAGCGGTGGACCGCCTCGAGGGACGGCTTCGTGCCGAGGCGCGGCGCCACCGCGAGTTGGCGGTTCACGGCGGCGAGCGCGCCGCCCGTCAGGTCGCGCACCACCTGGGTCGCGGGAACCTGGGGCAGGTCGCGCATCACCCTGTCGAGCTGCATCCGCTTCGATTCGAGGCGGTAGCGCACCGTATCCCACCAGCCGATATCGGTGCGCCCGTCCGTGTCGCAGCCGACCCAGCTCGCGATGGCGAAGGGTTTCGGGACCAGTTCGGTCCAGCGGTCGGGCCAGCGCGCGCGGGCCGCATCCAGCAGGGCAGCGTTGAAGCCGTCGAGGGCGGTGCGTCCGTGGTTGGCCGCGACGCAGGCCTGCTCGAACTCGTCGTCGAGGCTGATCTTGGGATCGGGCCGGGTGGAGTGGCCTGCCGCACGCGTCACCAGCGCCGCGCGGGCCGGTCTGTCGACCTCGCTGGCGGCCTGGGCGATCAGGGCCGCGACGGCGCGTGGCATGCCGAAGGTCGGATGGGCGGTGAACACCACGGCGAAGCCGGTGCGTCCGACGATATCCCGGAAGCTCTCGAAATCTCCCTGCCGATGCGGCACCGCCGCCACGAGACGGGCGGCCATGCGAGTGTCGGATGCGGCGGCGGCATCCCGGTCGAGGCCGACATAGGCGCGCAGACGCTCGGCCCGGGACGCCAGGGATTGCGCCCGCAGCAGGGGGAACAACGCGTCGAGATCGTCCTCGCCGATCTCGCCCCGATCGAAGCGGCGGGTGATCGCCAGCGTCACGGCGAGCACGGGGTTGCGGAACGGATCCTCCGCCGCCTGCTCGCGCGATTCCTCGATCAGCCTCAAAAGCTCCTGCTCCAGAGGAAGATCCTGTTCCAGGCCTTCGCCCCGCCGCGATGCGAGGCCGGATTCGGTGGCGGCATCGGCCGGATGGAGGTCATGCGGGCGCATCGATCGACCTTGCGGTTCGGGGGCGGGCGAGAGCGTCATACGGCACTGGGACAACGCGGGCGTCGGAACGTCGAGGGATCCACGGCCACGTCGACAGGTCGACGGAAGCCGCGAACCCGGTTGCCGCCCTCGAACACTGGGTGCCTGCGGGCACCGATCTGGGCGCGCGGGGCCGGACGGGAGGCACTGCTTTCTGACATCAGTGCGGGCGACGCAAGGACTGTTCCGGGGCAAGCCGATCGTGCGTGCGAGCTTGGCTGTCGCGGGGTCTCCGGAACAAGAACGGGCTCCGGAAGGGTGCAACGCGTCGCGTCCTGGGCTAACGCTGGACCCGGTATGGAAACACTCCTGATCCTGGGGGCCCTGGCCGCCCTGCTGTTCTCCGGGTGCCTCGTGGCCGCGCAGCTGGCGCGCGCGCGCCGGCCCGAACTGCGCATGGCGCGGGAGGAAGATCTGCTGGACGAAGCGGATGGCGCGGACCTGCTGATCCGCGGCCTGGAGCCGCCGCGCGCCAGTCCCATCGATCGCACCGCGACCATCCTCGAGGTCGAGGCCGTGAAGACGCCCTCCCCTCCGACGCTGGCCCCCGATTCACCAGGACCATTGCCGTCGCCCCAGACTTCGCTTCGAGATCGAGAGCTTCGCTGATGGTGTGCTTCCGCACGCGCCGGTGGGCGGTCCTTCCGCCGGCGACCGTCCTGCTGACGGTGGCCGTCGTGCTGACGGCGGGACCGACGCGCGCACAGGAACCGAACGGGGCGCCCGAAACCGAGGCACCGCCGGCGGCGGCGCCGAAGAAGCGGCCCCCGCCTCGCAAGCCGGCTGCGAAACCGGTGCCCAAACCGGCAGCCGAAGTCGTTCCGGCCGCGCCGCCGGCTCAGGAGCCGACTCGGGAACCGGCTTCGGCTTCGAGTGCTGTGCCGACGCCGGCGGCCAATCTTCCCGGCCTGACCGTGCTGTGCGAAACCAAGGCGGCCCTCTACGAAGGGCCGAAGGACTTCGCCGTCTGGGTCACCCGGACGGGGACCGTCGTGGTTGAGAACCCGCTGCGTCCGCTCACGCCCGAGTCGACGCGGATGCTCGAGGTGGTCATCGCCGGCAAGGCCGCCACGGCCTATGGCCCCGACCTGTTCGCCCTGCGGCGGGGCGGAAGCCCGGCGGCTCTGGGCGCGCTGCTGGGTGCCCCGGTCCAATGGGACGCCACGCCGGTGCCGCTTCCGGATACGCTGAACATCGTCTCCGAGGCCGGCCAGAGCCTGGCGCAACTCGGTTTCCGCGAATGCGGCACGGCGCCCGCCGTGAAAAGCCCACCCGTCGCGACGAAGGACGGGGCCGGCAAACCCGCGAAGAAGTCCCGGCCCAAGGTGGCTAGGGATGCCGGCGGCAATGCCGGCGCCAAGGCGCCCCCCGGCCTCAGCCTGCCGCAGGGAGCCATCGAGTGAGGCTATGTTCAGGACGATGCCGATGGGTGCGGGGATACGGGGACAAGGCGGAAACGGACAGGGGCCGACCGCCGCCGAAGTGATCGCGCGCCTCGGGCTCGCTCCGCATCCGGAGGGTGGCCACTATCGCGAGACGTTTCGCGATCCCCGGACGATCGAGGGGCGCTCGGTCGGCAGCGCGATCTACTACCTTCTGGATCTCGGTGAGGTGTCCGAGTGGCATCGGGTGGACGCGGCCGAGATCTGGCACTGGCACGCGGGCGCTCCGCTCGTGCTCACGGTCAGCCCCAACGGGCACGATGCGGTGGCGGCCTATCTCGGTCCGGACCTCGCCCGAGGCCAGCAGCCGCAGATCGTGGTTCCGGCGGGCCATTGGCAGACCGCCACCAGTCTGGGCGCCTGGACGCTGGTCGGTTGCACGGTCTCCCCGGCCTTCGACTTCGCCGGCTTCGAGATGGCGCCGCCGGATTGGCGTCCAACGCCTCGACTTGGAGCCACTCGCGACTTCCTCAACGAGAAGTAGCAACTTTGTGCCGATGGCCCTTGCCAGGGCGCGTTATAAGGCGCTTTCAGGGCTCCGGTTGCAACCCAGGAATCTCCCGATGCGTCGCCCCGCTCCCCCTGTCGCCGCGTCGCTCGCGTCGGCCCTGCTTCTGCTCGGGACCAAGGGCGCGTGGGCAGACCCGCCGCCGTCCGCCGCCCATTCGTCCCTGAAGAGCGAGGGTCCGACTCAGCCGGCCAAGGTTGACGACGGGAGCTATACGGACAAGGACGGCACGCCGACCTACCACGTCACCGAGGGTGGCAAGATGGTCGATTGGCCGGCCATGTCCGGTTACGTGCGCTACAATGCGAATTGCATCGTCTGCCACGGTCCCGACGGCGCAGGTTCGACCTATGCACCATCCCTGGTCGAGGCCCTGAAGCGCGACGATTACGCGACCTTCGTGGGCATCGTCGCGGGTGGCAAGAAGGACGTCAATTCTGCGCAGCAACTGGTGATGCCGGCCTTCGGGGATAACCGGAACGTGATGTGCTACATCGACGACATCTACGTCTACCTGCGGGCACGGGCGGACGGCGTCATCGGTCGCGGCCGTCCTGCCGAGCACGAACCGAAATCCGAATCATTCAGGAAGCGCGAGGACGCCTGCATGGGCTGAGGCGTGTCCATGGATCGGGGCGCGTCTCGGAATTGAGCAACGTCAACCGACAGGGACCCTTCCCGCCGCAGCGGGGGCGACGCGCGCCGCCCTCGCTGTGTTTCGAGATCAGGCGATGTACTGGGCGCCGTTGATCGTCAGGGTCGAGCCGGTGATGAAACCCGAATCCTCGGCCGCGAGATATTCCACCGCGCGGGCGATCTCCTCGGCCTCGCCGAGGCGGCCGACCGGGATCGTCGCAATGATCTTGTTGCGGATGTCCTCCGCCACCGCCATCACCATGTCGGTGGCGATATAGCCCGGTGCGATCACGTTGACGGTGATGCCCTTCGAGGCACTCTCCTGGGCCAGCGCCTTGGCGAAGCCGATCACGCCGGCCTTGGCGGCGGAGTAGTTGGTCTGGCCGGCCTGGCCCTTCTGGCCGTTGATCGACGAGATCAGGATGATGCGGCCGAAGTTGCGGGCGCGCATGCCCTCGATGACGGGCCGCGTGCAGGTGAACATCGAGTCGAGGTTGGTCTTGATGACCGCCTGCCACTTGTCGAAGGTCATCTTGTGGAAGGCACCGTCCCGGGTGATGCCGGCGTTGTTCACGAGGATGTCGATCGGGCCGACCTCGGCCTCGACCGCCTTGATGCCGGCCTCACAGGCGGCGGCATCACCCACATCGAACTTGAACACCGGGATTCCGGTCTCAGCCTTGAAGGCATTGGCGGCCTCGTCGTTGCCGCCGTAATTGGCCGCAACCTTGTAGCCCTTTGCCTTCAGGCCCTGCGAAATGGCGGCGCCGATGCCGCGCGTGCCGCCCGTGACGAGTGCAACGCGTTCCTGAGCCATGATTTCCTCCAGAAATTTTAAGATTTTTTGGGTCGAAACCGAACGTCCTGCGACCGGGGCGTGACGATCGAAGTGGGTCGAGCGCGGCTTTAGCTGGCGTTCCGGCCGTCGCGCGACCGATTTAAATTTGCGGCGGTGTCAAGAAAACTGGATCACCCGCTCCGGACCACCGCCGCAGGAGATCGATTCAAACGCGCTCGATGCACATGGCGACGCCCATGCCGCCGCCGATGCAGAGGGTGGCGAGGCCCTTCTTGGCATCGCGGCGCTTCAGCTCGTGCAGAAGGGTGACGAGGACGCGGGCACCGGATGCGCCGATCGGATGGCCGATGGCGATGGCGCCGCCATTGACGTTCACCTTGTCGGTGTCCCAGCCCATGTCCTTGTTCACCGCGAGCGCCTGGGCGGCGAACGCCTCGTTGGCCTCGATCAGGTCGAGGTCGGAGGGCTTCCAGCCAGCCTTGTCCAGAGCCTTGCGCGAGGCCGGAATCGGGCCGGTGCCCATCACCTTCGGGTCGACGCCGGCGGTGGCCCAGGAGACGATGCGGGCCAGCGGCTTGATGCCCCGGCGCTCGGCTTCCGCTGCCGACATCAGCACGATGGCGGCGGCGCCGTCATTGAGGCCGGAGGCGTTGGCGGCGGTGACAGTCCCGTCCTTGGTGAAGGCCGGCTTGAGCTTGGCCATGGCCTCCAGGGTGGCGCCGTCGCGGATGTACTCGTCGGTGTCGACGATGACGTCGCCCTTGCGGCCCGGCACCGTCACGGGAACGATCTCCTCCTTGAAGCGGCCCTCCTTGCGGGCGGCTTCGGCCTTGTTCTGCGAGGCGGTTGCGAACTGGTCCTGCTGCTCGCGGGTGAGCTGGAAGGCCTGGGCCACGTTCTCGGCGGTCTGGCCCATGTGGTAGCCGTTGAAGGCGTCCCAGAGGCCGTCCTTGATCATCGTGTCGATGAGCTTGACGTCGCCCATCTTCTGACCGCCGCGCAGGTACTGCGCGTGGGGCGAGAGCGACATCGATTCCTGACCGCCGGCCACGATCACGGTGGCGTCGCCGTTGGCGATCTGCTGCATGCCGATGGCGACCGTGCGCAGGCCCGAACCGCAGACCTGATTGACGCCCCAGGCGGTAGCCTTCTCGGGGATGCCGGCCTTGATGGCCGCCTGACGGGCCGGGTTCTGTCCGGCACCGGCGGTGAGCACCTGGCCGAAGATCACTTCGTCCACGTCGTCGGCCGGCACGCCGGCGCGCTCGAGGGCGGCCTTGATCGCCACGGCGCCGAGGTCATGTGCCGGCACGGTGTTGAACGCCCCGCCGAACGAACCGACGGCGGTGCGTGCCGCGCCGACGATGACGATATCTTCTGCTGCCATGGTGACGTTCTCCTCATCCCGGCCAGGCGCTCCCTTGACGCTCCTGGGTTGAGCGTGGGCGCCTTTGTGCCGTTCCCTCGGATGAAAGCCGTCGACCTCGCGAAGTCAAGGCATCCAGGAGTTGTTTCAGGGGCCTACCGTAACAGCGAACACGTCGATGCGTGGTATTCCGCGGGATGAGCGGTAAATTGCTGTTTTCGTCGGCACGCGAACGCCTTAAGATGAACTTGTGCGCCGCGAGATCGGGCACTGGTCCCAGCCGCTTCGTCAAGATCGCGTGTGGGCACGAACGTGTTGGGAGAGGCGCCCAGAGATGGCGGATAACGGCAAGTCCAATCACACCGTCATCAAGAAATACGCCAACCGGCGCCTCTATCATACCGGGACGTCCACCTACGTCACCCTCGAAGACCTGGCGACGATGGTCCAGAACGGCGAGGATTTTCTCGTCTACGACGCGCGCTCCGGCGACGACATCACGCGTTCGGTGCTGACGCAGATCATCTTCGAGCAGGAGAACAAGGCCGGGGACGACAATCTGTTGCCGGTCGCCTTCCTGCGCCAGCTCATCCGCTTCTACGGCGACAGCATGCGCACCATGGTGCCGAGCTTCCTTGAATTCTCGATGGCGAACTTCGCTCGCGACCAGGAGGGCCTTCGCGAGAAGATGACCCAAAGCTTCGCGCCGACGGCCTTCCAGAGCGCGATGGAAGAGCAGGTCCGCGCCAACATGAGCTTCTTCGGCGATGCCATGAAGATGTTCACCGCCTTCGGCACCGGCCCGCTCTCGGGCATGGGAACGCACCCCTCTTCGGCCGGCAAGTCCGGCGCGAACGTCCCGGTTCCGAGCACGACGTCCTCGAGCACGATTTCGCAGGCCGGAGCCGGCACGGATCTCGATGACCTCAAGCGCCAGATGGCGGAGATGCAGTCGCGCCTCGAGGATCTGGCCAAGAAGTAGGCGCGCCGGAGACGCCCTCCACGCCTGCCATCACGCCTGGTTTCGCGAATTCCCGATTCCCGTGTCGGCCGTGGCGCGTAGTCTTCCGCGCCGCTTCGGCCGGAGGGAAGGTTGACGAACCCTTAACGTCGACCATTTCTGTTCCCAGGCGCCGCGCGGGCGCGGGGAATGGATGCCATGGAGCGCCCCGAATCAAAGTCGCCCCCCGACGACGGAACGCTTACGCGCCGGGATCTCCTCGTGATTGCCGGCCGTGACGATTCGGCCCCGTTGAGCCTGCGTCCCATCCCTGCCCGCCCCATGGCAGGGTTCCTCGCTCAGTTGATCGTGAGCACGGAGCCGACCCTGCGCCCTTCCCGCATCGAGCGCACGCGCTCGGCCGCAGCCCGTTACGCCGAGGCGGCACGCCGCGCCTGACAGGTTCTTCCGAATCGGGCACACGGCCGAAGGTGGCCCGCGCAACGAAAAAAGCCGGACCCGCTGATAGGGGTCTCGGCTTTTAAGCGTCGCAATCGATCGCCGTCCGTCGGGCGCCCGTCTGGCGTCCCGCGAAGCTCAGGCCTCTGCGGACTTCACTTTGAGGACCTGACGGCCCCGGTACATGCCCGTCTTCAGATCGATGTGATGGGGACGGCGCAGCTCGCCCGAATCCTTGTCGGTGACGTAGGTCGGGGCCTTGAGGGCGTCGGCGGAGCGGCGCATGCCGCGACGCGAGGGGGAGGTCTTTCGCTTCGGAACGGCCATCGGAAGAGTCCTGTACGGCAAAAAAGGCACCGCTGGCGCGACTTCCTGGGGAAAGCCGCCTCGGCACCGTGGTCAAACGGAGATTCGCTGGCGGCTCTATAACGCCAGACGCCGCTTCTGGCTAGAGCGGTCCGGCGCAAGAGACCGACCCCGGTTCGACGGCGACCGCGCGTGCCGAACCTCCTGACCGACATCCGCACGGTGAAGCTCTCAAGCGTTCGCCAAGACAAGCCGCTATACAGCCTGACCCGGTCGGGATTTCTGCCCGGTCGCCCCTTCGATCCGAGTTCGATCCGAGCCTGAACGCGCGCGAGGACTTTAAGCTGCGGTTCAACTTGGGACTTCTATTCCGGAAGCAGGGTCGCTGCCGCATCGCGCGGAGAGCGATGCTTTCGGGAGACGTCCATGTCCTCATCCCTGCTACGTACCCTCGCTGTGCTGACGTGCTTGGCCGCCGGCCCTGCTCTGGCCCAAACGCCGAGCCCGACCATGCCCTCGCCCTCGCCCTCGCCCTCGCCAAAGACGATGGCGCCGACCGCGCCCACCGCTCCGAAGGCGCCTACCGTCGAGAGCCCCGCTGCCGCGCACAAGGCCGCCCTGATCGACATCAACAGCGCCACCGCCGCCGAACTCGACGCCTTGCCGGGCATCGGCGCGGCCCGTTCCGCCGCCATCATCAAGGGCCGTCCCTATCGCGGCAAGGATGAGTTGCTGTCCAAGAAGATCATCCCGCAGAACGCCTATGACGGCATCAAGGACAAGGTCATCGCCAAACAGAAGTAGCGGCCGGCGCGGCGCGCCTCGTGTCGCGCGCCGCGTGCACATCCTGGATTGTTTGTCCGTCTCACCCCTGTGGGCCTCCCTTGTCGGGGGCGGGAGCGGGTGGTAGGCGCCGGGGATCACACGCGAAAACACCGCTCGAAAACGCCGTTCTTGGCCCGCCACAGATCCCAGCGCAGAAGCCCGTCCGCCATGCCGCCGCATCCCGCCATCCGCCTGCATCGCGGCGACCTGCCAGCCGATTACGTCGCCGGCCCGGCCATCGCCATCGACACCGAGACGCTGGGCCTCAACCCGCATCGCGACCGGCTGTGCGTGGTTCAGATCTCGCGCGGCGATGGCACCGCCGATGTGGTCCAGATCATTCCCGGAGACCCGGCGGCCGAGACGCTCCTGCGCGTCCTCGCTGATCCCGCCACCCTGAAGATCTTCCATTTCGCACGCTTCGACCTCGCCGTGCTGTTCCATGGTCTCGGGGTCATGCCCGCGCCGGTCTACTGCACCAAGGTCGCCTCGAAGCTGGCCCGCACCTACACCGACCGACACGGGCTGAAGGACGTCGTCCGGGAACTCGTGGGCGTTGATCTCTCCAAGCAGCAGCAATCCTCCGATTGGGGGGCAGACACCCTCAGCCAGGCGCAAGTGGATTATGCCGCGTCCGACGTGCTCTACCTGCACGCCGCACGGTCGCGCCTCGACGCGATGCTGGAGCGGGAGGGGCGCACCGAGATCGCCAGAAGCTGCTTCGACTTCCTGCCGACCCGTGCTCGCCTCGATCTGGCCGGCTGGGCCGAGGCCGACATCTTCGCGCATACCTGAATGCCTGTCTGAGTGCCCGTGTGACGGTGGTCGTGCGCCGCCGCACATCTTCGCGGTGGCACCCGGCTTCATTCCGACGATCGATCGGCCGGAGGCTTGATGCTTTGGCAAGCTTCCCGTCATAACTTCGCCACCGCCCCCGGGCATCCGGCGGCCGACCCAGCCGCGGCGCGCCCCTCGCGAGTGCCGACGCCGCCGGGGCACGATGTTGGGAATGTCATGCAGGTGGGCGCGGCGATCGAGACGGGGCGGACGAACGAGGGTCGCGCGGATGCGCGCCGGACTCGCGCCCATGCGCGTGCGCGCAGCCACAGCAGCCATGTGCTCGCCCTGCGCCGAATCATCCCCCTGGCCGCTGGAACCGCCGTTCTGGCGCTCGCGGTCGTCACCCTGTTCAATCCGTTCGGTTCCAGCCTGCCGGACGTGTCGATGGGTCAGGTCAGCCTGTCGGGCAGCAAGGTGAAGATGGAGAACCCCCGGCTGTCGGGCTTCCGCAAGGGTGACCGGGGCTACGAGGTGACCGCCACCGCCGCCTTTCAGGATGTGCGCAAGCCCAGCGTGATCGAGCTTCAGGCGATGAAGGGCCAGCTCAACACCGACGACAAGGGGGGCCTCCTCCACCTCGAAGCCGCCGCCGGCGTGTTCGATTCGTCGCGCGAGTCGCTGAACCTCGATCGCGATATCCGCCTCTGGACCGACAAGGGCGAGGAAGTTCGTCTGAAGACCGCCGCCGTCGACTTCAAGGCCGGCAGCGTCAAGTCGAGTGACACGGTCAAGGTCTCAATGCCGAGCGGCACCATCGTGGCCGATTCCCTCGAGGTGATCGACAGCGGGCACGTGATCTCCTTCGTCGGCAACGTGCATACGGTCCTGCATCAGCAGGACAAGTCCGAAGCCTCCGGCGATGCGTTGCAGGTCGCGCGCTTGAACGATCGGGCGGCGCGCGTCCGCACGACGTCGGCCGAGCCGGAAGACGGGGGGCGTCGTCCGTGACGCAGTCTGCGGCGACCCGAGCCGGCCTGCCCCGGCGCGCAAGCCTCCTTGCCCTGTCCGTCGTGACCGTCATGCTCGCAAGCAGCGCCTCCGCGCAAACGGCGCCCGCTTCTCCCCGCAAGGAGAAGACCGCCTCTCCCCTGGGCAGTCTCGGGGGCGGCGGCAAGGAGCCGATCAAGATCGACGCGGACCGTCTCGACGTGTTCGACCGCGAGAACAAGGCGATCTTCGCCGGCAACGTCGTGGCGGTCCAGGGCGACAGCACCATCCGCTGTTCCAGCATGACGGTGCGCTACAAGCGCGGCAAGGACAAGAAGGAGCCGGCACAGGCTGCGGCCGAGACCGCGAGCCAGGCCGAGCGCGCCGCCGGCCTGAACGAGAACGGCATCCAGCGCGTGGAATGCGCCGGCCCGGTCACGGTGGTGCAGAAGGACCAGATCGCCACCGGCGACAACGCCGTGTTCGATCAGGAGGCCAAGCGCATCGTGGTTACCGGAAACGTCATCCTGAGCCAGTGCCAGAACGTCACCCGGGGTTCGCGCCTCGTCTATGACATGGCCACCGGCCGGGCAAACATGGACCCTGTGGCGGGCGGGCGCGTTTCGGCGCTGCTGGTTCCGCAGAAGGAGGACGGCGCCAAGGGCAAAGGATGCTCGCAGGCTCCCATCGCCGGGCGCGTCGCGAAGCCGCCGGTTGATAGGCCGTCTGCCGATAAAGCCTCCGCTGACAAGCCCACGGAAGCATCCGCCGAGAAGCCCGCCGGCAAGCCCCGGGCTCAGACGAATTGAGTGCCGCAGCACCGGCGCCCGCCCTGGCGGAGCGCTCCTCTGAAGGTGCGGACGCACGGCGCCCGACGTCCTTGTTCGGTCGCCTCTTCGGTGGACGCGCGCGCCGCCGTGCAGCGGAGGCCGCCGCCATTGCCGAGGAGGGGGGCGGCCCCGGCATCCTCTGCGTGCGCGGGCTGCGCAAGAGCTATGGCGCCCGCACCGTCGTGCACGAGGCTGGCCTGACCGTCCGCAACGGCGAGGCGGTGGGCCTGCTTGGCCCCAACGGCGCCGGCAAGACCACGATCTTCTACATGATCACCGGTCTCGTCACGGCGGATCGCGGCACGATCACCCTCGATGGACTGCCGATCACCCGGCTGCCGATGTATCAGCGCGCCCGCCTCGGCATCGGCTATCTCCCGCAGGAGGCTTCGATCTTCCGCGGCCTGACGGTGGAGGACAATATCCGCGCCGTGCTCGAAGTGGTCGAGCCCGACCGCAAGGAGCGCGGTCGCAAGCTCGAATCGCTGCTTGAGGAGTTCGACATCGCGCGCCTGCGCAAGTCGCCGTCGATCGCGCTCTCGGGGGGCGAGCGACGGCGCTGCGAGATTGCGCGGGCGCTGGCCTCCTCACCGAGCTTCATGCTTCTCGACGAGCCTTTCGCGGGCATCGATCCCATTGCGGTGGGCGATATCCAGGATCTGGTAAAACACCTGAAGCAGCGCGGCATCGGTGTGCTGATCACCGACCATAACGTGCGCGAAACCCTCGGGTTGATCGACCGGGCCTACATTGCCCATTCCGGCCGTATTCTGACCGAGGGGACGCCGGAAGAGATCGTGGCTAACCCCGAAGCGCGCCGCCTCTATCTCGGCGAAGACTTTCGCCTCTAGGCACGCCCTCGCTCCGGGTGAGCCCTTCGCGATTGGCCGGCAGAACAAGATGCCGCCGGCATCTCCCGCAGATTTTTTCACCCGATCCCGTGGCGGGACCAATTCGGCCCGGGTCTGGCGCGACGCCGACTTTCCCTATCGCAACAAGCTTTTGTTAGCGTGCACAATGCGAGGTTCAGCCCTCGCCGGAGCGTCGGACGCCTGTGGTGTTTCGGTGACGTGCCTAATTTGCGAGCAAATGTTCCCCGGCACGCTTTGACGTGTGCTCGGGTTGGCGCTACACCTGGGAACTGCGAAAAGGAAGCAAGATCTGTGCCGAGGCGGGGCTCACGGCGACGTGCGCGGCTGGCCTAAGGCGCGACTCACTCCGGGGCCACAACCATGAGTCTGCTGCAACGGCTGGAAATGCGCCAGGGCCAAGCCCTGGTGATGACGCCTCAGCTTCTCCAGGCGATCAAGCTCCTCCAACTGTCCCAGCTCGATCTCGCCGCCTATGTGGATGCCGAACTGGAGCGCAATCCTCTCCTCGAACGCGCCGAGGGCGAAGCCGAGATCGAACGTCCCCCCGGTGAGACACCTTCCGAATCCTCCGTCGATCGGGCCGGAGATGGCGAGGATGGCGATTACGACGGTGGCGACGAGCCATGGATCGCCACGACGCTGACGGCGAGCGGCGCCGACATGGAAAGTGCCCTCGACACCCGCCTCGACAATGTCTTCTCGGACGAGAATCCGAGCCATGCGCGCGAAGCGGCCTCCGGTGACATGCTCTCGCTGACGCCGGCTCCCTACGGCAACACCGGCGGAAGCTTCGAGGGGGAGGCCCCCGACTTCGAGGCGACGCTGACCGCCGAGGTCTCTCTTCGCGAACATCTCGGCGCCCAGCTCGACCTCGCCACCCGCGATCCGATGGACCGCCTGATCGGCGGATTTCTCATCGACGCCGTCGACGATGCCGGATACCTGCGCGAATCGATCGACGCGGTGGCCGAGCGCCTCGGCGCCTCGCTTGACCGGGTCGCCCGCGTGCTGAAGCTCGTCCAGAGCTTCGAGCCGGCGGGGATCGCTGCGCGCGATCTCGCCGAATGCCTCGCACTCCAGTTGCGCGACCGCGACCGTTTCGATCCCGCCATGCAGGCGCTGGTCTCGCGCCTCGACCTCGTGGCCAAACGCGATTTCGCGGCGCTTCGTCGGCTCTGTGGCGTCGATGACGAGGATCTCGTCGACATGCTGGCGGAGCTGCGCCGGCTCGATCCCAAGCCCGGCCGCGCCTTCGGGGCCCGCGCCGTCGAGGTGCTGATCCCGGACGTGTTCGTGCGCGCCGCGCCGGACGGCTCCTGGCTCGTGGAACTCAATGCCGAGGCGCTGCCGCGGGTCCTGGTCAACCAGAGCTACTATGCCCGCGTCTCACGCGGAGCGGCCGCCGAGGGCGACAAGGCCTTCCTGTCGGAATGCCTTCAGACCGCCAACTGGCTGACCCGTAGCCTGGAGCAGCGGGCCCGCACCATTCTCAAGGTCGCCTCCGAGATCGTGCGCCAGCAGGATGCCTTCTTCCTGCACGGCGTCGCGCACCTGCGCCCGCTCAACCTGAAGACCGTGGCCGAGGCCATCGGCATGCACGAATCCACCGTCTCGCGGGTGACCTCCAACAAGTCGATCGGCACCAGCCGGGGCACGCTGGAGATGAAGTACTTCTTCACCGCGGCGATTCCGGGCGCGGCCGGCACCGCGTCTCATTCCTCGGAGGCGGTGCGCCATCGCATCAAGCAACTCGTCGACGGCGAGGCCCCGAGCGACGTGCTGTCGGACGATGCCCTGGTCCAGAAGCTCCGTGACGAAGGCATCGACATCGCTCGCCGTACCGTGGCGAAATACCGGGAATCTCTGCGAATTCCCTCCTCGATCGAGCGCCGGCGCGAGCACTTTGCCTATGCGGGGCGCTGAGGCGCGGGCTCCGCGGCCCTCAGGTGAACCGGATACGATGCGCGATCTGCGGCTTCGCTGAGGCGTCCTGTGACGGTTCGATGATCCGCATGTCGATGCGTCCCTCCGCGTCGCGGAAGACGTCGTAGACCACGCGATCGGTGACGGTGTTGCCGTCTCCGAAGATCAGGACCTGCGGCTTGCGCGCCATCACGTCGTCGACGGTGCCATAGGTCGAGGAGGCGATGATGATTTCGTCGCCGACCTGGCAGGTCCGGGCGGCCGCGCCGTTGAGGATGCAGCAGCCCGAGCCGGCCGGTCCGTAGATGACGTAGGTGCTGATCCGTGCGCCCGACATCTTATTCCAGATCTCGACGAACTCGAGGGGATCGAGCCCGACCTCCCGGCAGAGATCCGCGTCCAGCGTGATCGAGCCGTGATAGTTGAGGTCGGCCCCCGTGACCCTGATGCCGTGCAGCTTGGCGCGGACGAAACTCTGCATTGCTCGGGTTCCTTTAGGTATCGGGCTGCGCCGGGCAGCCATCGCGGCTCTTGCGCCCGACCGACGCCAGCTTCGGCTTCATGAGTGGGCTGGCCGACGAAAGGCAACCCCGAGGCAAACCGGAACACGCCGGAACGCCCCCGTCAGCCGGCGCAAAGCACAGCCGCGTCACACGGGGGCCGGGAGAGCCACCACCGTGAGCAGGGTGCCTTCGACCCCCGTCACCCGGACCCGCGTGCCGAGGGGCGCGTCGGGCCCCGCGACGCGCCAGAGCGTGTCGTTGACGCGGATATGCCCCTCGCCATCGACGATGGCGGCGGCGAGCGGGTAGTCGCGCCCGAGGAGGCCCTGAGCGCCCTGATTCAAGGCATTGGCGCCGGCCTGGGTGCGGCGGCTCGCAACCACGGCGAAAGCCACCGACAATGCGGCGAACAGCAGGAGCTGGCCCTGCCAGGGCAACGGCACGAGGAGGATCTGCAGGCCCGTGACGAGGGCTGCGAGGCCGAGCCAGAGCAGGAACACGCCGGATGCGATGAGCTCGGCTCCCATCAGCACGAGGCCGATGAGGATCCAGGTCCAGGCTGGCCCGATCGCTGCCACGAACGCGGCGATCATCGGCCGGCCCCCCCGACATTCGGAGGCAAGCCGGTGCTCTTTCGGGCCTGGGCGCCCTCGCCGAAGACGCTGCGGGTGATTTCTGCGATGCCGCCGAGGGTGCCGGCCAGGGCTGCCGCCTCGATCGGGACCACCACGACGCGCTGGTTCGGGGCCGTGGCGATCGCCTTCACCGCCTCCACGTACTTCTCGGCCACCAGGAAGTTCGCCGCCGCGATGTCGCCCTTGGCGATGGCCTCGCTGACGAGCTGCGTCGCCCGCGCCTCGGCCTCGGCGCCGCGCTCGCGCGCCTCCGCATCGCGGAACGCCGCCTCCTTGCGGCCCTCCGCCTCCAGGATCGCCGATTGCTTGCGTCCCTCGGCGCGCAGGATATCCGCCTGCCGGTGGCCTTCCGCTTCCAGAACCGAGGCGCGCTTCTCGCGCTCGGCCTTCATCTGGCGGGCCATGGCGCCGGCCAGGTCGGCGGGGGGCACGATGTCCTTGATCTCGATGCGGGTCATCTTCACCCCCCAGGGCGAGGCCGCCGCATCCATCACCCGCAACAGGCGCTCGTTGATCTCGTCGCGGTGGGAGAGCAACTGGTCGAGGTCCATCGAACCGACCACCGTCCGGATGTTGGTCATGGTCAGGGTCATCATGGCGACTTCGAGATTCGAGACCTCGTAGGAGGCCCGCGCCGCATCGAGCACCTGATAGAAGACCACCGCGTCGATCCGTACCCCGGCATTGTCGCGGGTGAAGGCCTCCTGGCTCGGCACGTCGATGACCTGCTCCATCACGTTGACCCGCCGACCGATGCGCTCGACGTAGGGCGCGATCAGCCCGAGCCCGGACTCCAGGCTGCGATGATATTTGCCGAACCGCTCCACGGTGTAGACGTGGCCCTGCGGCACGATGTTGATGCCGATGGCGAGCGTGACGACGACAAGCGCCACCAGCACCACCGCCGCGATGCTCACCCCCACTGACAGATCCATTCTTCAAGCCCCCGATTCCCGCCGACATTGAGACCGCCGGGATCGGTGGACGCAAGCGGAAGCAAACGCTGGTGGCGAACGAACCAGCCGGTTCGTCGCACGCCGTCGGGGATCGCGGTCAGCGCGCCCAGACGCCCAGACGTTCGGCCCGGGCGTGATCCTCGGCCGCCACGAGGTCGGGGGTCGCCTCGGGGGAGGCGCGGCCACCGCCGTTGAACAGCACCACCTCCGAAAGGTCGCGCCCGTCCACCGCGCAGAGCCGGGCCTCGCTGCCGGCCACCGGCTGGCAGGTCACGGTGCGCCCGGCGAGATATCGGATGAGTTCGTCGGCCTGTCCGCCGCGCACCCACTCGACCCCGAACAGCCGCACCAGCTTGCCGCCGACCCGAAGGGTGGCGGTGTCGATGACCTCCACCGGACCGCTGATCTCGTTGGTGGCGGTCCGCTTCGGAGGGGCCTCCTCGGCCGGGGCCGGGCTCATGTCCGGCGCACTGGGCGACGGCGTCGCGGCGGAGGTCTGGGAGGGAGGCTGCGCGGAGCTTCCAGCCTCGACGGGCGGGGCGTCGGAGGGCGCGGTATCGGGGGCCGTGATTCGTCCACCGAGCAGGGCGGCCAGGCTCACCAGGGCGATGGCGCCGATGCCGAGCAGCAGGGCGGGGCGGGACAGGGCGTCCCGCAGGACGTTGCGGTCGCGGGTGACTTCGCGCAGGCGGGACGCGTTGTCGGCGATCCGGCCGCGGGCGTAGCCGCCGGCGCGGCGCGCGCCGTCCCGGACCCGGTCCGCGACGAGGCCGGCCCGGCCCGGCGCAAGGGTAGGGACCGGGACTGGGACCGGGGCATCGACCTCGGAATCCGACGCGCTGGTATACGCCGAGGTCGCGTCACCCGACGCGAAACGCGCCGCCCGATCACGCCGCAGCGTCGCCAGCCGACCGCCGAACGCGGCGCCGAGGGTGCGACCGCGCCGGGCCGCCCCATCCGCCAGGGCGCGGACGCGCACCGATTGCGCCGCCACGAATCGCGCGGTCGCGGCCCGGACATCCGGGGGCGGAACCACGACGGGCTCCGGCTCCGGCTCCGGTTCGGGAACGGGTCGGAACAGGGCGGGATGACGCTCCCGGAATTCCGCGAACAGGGCCGCGACATCCATCGGCACCGGATTGCCGTCGGGGTCGGTGATGTGGCGCGGGGCACCGGTCCGGTCGATCACCCGGTAGCCCGGGGGCGCCGGGGTCGCGACGAGCGCCGCTTCCGCCAGCAGGGCCAGCGTCCGTTCGGCCACCGGATGGACGCCCTGGCGCGCGATCTCGTCCGCGATCCCGGCGCGCAGGGCCGCGCGGTCCGGATTCGTCGCATCCCGTCGGGCGTCGCTCGACACCGGCGAGGGTGGATTTCGTTCATCCAAGACGCGAACAACTCCGGACATGACGCATCGCCCGCGGCGAGCCGGCTTCAGGCACCGCGCGGAGCCCCCGCTATAGCGCTCTGCGGCCCGGCACCATAGCGGCGCACGACCCGGCTCGATTCGGCGACGATGAGGGGGCGCTCGCCGGCGAAGCTGATGGTGAGGGTCAGTTCGGACACGCCCTGCGAGCGCACGCCGCGCGCCGGATTGTCGGCGCGGAAATCGAAGGTGGTGCGGACGACGCAGGTGGCGCTGGCCGCGTGGCAGGCCGTCCGGGTGGTGCCGCCCTGCGTCGCGTAATGCCGCTCCGGCCAGCGCCGGACGAAGCGCCGCTTCTCCGCCATCAGGGCCGCCAGCGAGACGGTGCGGCCATGGAAGCGGACGCGCTCCGCGTAGAAGCGGGGCGCGGCGGACACCATCGCGTCACCCGGTGCCGAGACGGTGTCGAGGTAGCGCTCGGTCAGGCGGGTCGCCGCGATCGCCCATTCGGGGAAGCGGGCCTCGGAATCGATGGCCGGAGACGCCATCGGCGTCTCGGCGAGGCGCGGGCGAATGTGCAGGCGATCGGAGGCGGATCGGCTCTCGCGCATCCGGGGCGCGCGCCGGCCCTCGGGCGCGGGCGCGGCGAGGCGGCGGCGCGGCGAGGCCATCGGCGTCCGCTCGGACCGGGTGCCGTCCCGGGCGGGTGCCGCCGCCTGCGCCCGCGCCGAGGGCGGGGTGTCGGCGAGGGTCGGTGTCTCGGCCGAGGAGGTCCCGGCCGAGGAGGTTCCGACTCCCGCTTTCCCGGATGCAGGCTTGTCGGCGACCGGCGTCTCGGCCTGTGCCGGCTGGCGTGCCGGCGGATCGACCCAGCCCGGACGGCTCTGGGCCTGGGCAGGTCCGAGGGAAAAGGCAGCGCTCATCAGCACGGCCGACGACAGCAGGCCGAGTCGACTCACAAGATCATGCCGACCCAAAAGATCATGCCGACCGAAAAGATCATGCCGGCCCGAATCGAGTCCGGGAACGTCGCGTCGGCCGAAGCCGATTCCGTGGAAGCGTGGACCGTGGCGCATGGCATCATCACCGGGGTCGCGGCCTGGATTTCGGAAAGGCGGGTGTCGGACCGGTCGACCGAAATGAAACGTCGGGTGCGCCCGCTAAGTTTCCCTGAACCCGGCGCCACATGCCGCCGGTTGGCCCCCGTTTCCATCAGTCCCTGTGGAAGGGTGCGGGGATTGCGGGCATCGATCGACCGGCGATCCGGTCCCGCTTCCACCGGACCGGCCCGCACCGGCGTCCGATCGGCCTGGGGGCACGCGGCATCGGCGGGCTCTGGCGATCGCCGGGGCTCTTGTGATGGGGGGCTTGTGATGGCGGGGGCTCTTGTGACGGCAGGGACTCTTGTGATCGCCCGGGGCTCTTGTCATTGCCAAGCCTGCGCCCAACTTGTGGTGCGGGTCCGGGCCCCTCTGGCGGTCGAGGCGTTGACCGTGATGTCGGACCCTTCCATGCTTTTGCGCTGACGCGGCGCGAACGCACCGGAGGGTTTCAGACCTCATGGTTCATCGTTGTCTTCAAGGTCCCGGTCTTCCCCACGATCCTGAGCCGGGCAGAACCTTGCCGGGCCGAACCTTGCCGGGCCGAGCCCAGTCGCGCCGGATGGGAGCGCTCCGATGAGCGCGCCGTCCCGCAAGGCGCTTCTTCTCGTCAACCCGAAGGCTCGCAACGGCGGCTTCTCCCTGGACGCGGTGCGCGACGTGCTGCGTGCCGGGGGAATCGAGCCCTACGAGCCGCCGGGCGACGCCGATTGCTCCGCGGTGATCAAGCGCCACGCCGCCGGCTGCGACCTCGTCATCCTGGGCGGCGGCGACGGCACCCTCAACGCGGCCGCTCCCGCCCTGGTGGAGACGGGCCTGCCCCTCGGCATCCTGCCCCTCGGCACCGCCAACGATCTCGCCCGCTCGCTCGGACTGCCGGTCGATCCCGTCGAGGCGGCCCGCCTGATCACGGAGGCGGAGGCGCGGCCCGCCGATCTCGGCTGCGTCAACGGGCATTACTACTTCAACGTCGCCAGCATCGGCTTCTCGGCGGATCTCGCCGGCGACCTCACGGCCGAATCGAAGAAGACCTGGGGCACCCTCGGCTACGGCATCGCGGCGATCCGCGTGCTGCGGCGGATGCGGCCCTTCACGGTCTATATCGAGCATGACGGCCAGACCGAGACGGTACGCACCATCCAGGTCTCGGTTGGCAACGGCCGGCACTACGGCGGCGGCATGACCGTGGAGGAGACGGCCACCGTCGATGACGGCAAGCTCGACTTCTACAGCCTCGAGGTCGCCCATTGGTGGCGGCTGCTGATGCTGCTGCCGGCCCTGCGCAAGGGCACCCAGGGCAAGGCGGCCGACGTGCGGGCCTTCAGCACCACCGAGATCGTGGTCAAGACCAAGAAGCCGCGCCCAGTGAACACCGACGGCGAATTGTCGACCTACACGCCGGCCCATTTCAAGGTAGTGCCGAGGGCGGTGCGGATCTTCAGCCCGGCGCCGGCCGAGCGACCCGGCGTGCCGGCGGACCACGCCGACCTCCCGGCCTGATCGCGCAGACCTGCGGAGGGCGTCCCGGGGCCGATGGCCCCTTCTCGAAATCTTCCGGGGGCCGAGCCGGCCCCTCCCCTCTCCCGGGGCATTCCGCGACGCGAACCGATCCGCGGCCATGCCCGACCGACTCGACGAGGCCAACGTGGACAGCCTGCTTCAACTCGCCAACGATCCCACCGCCTGGGCGGCCCTCGCCACCCTGGTGGTGATGGAGATCGTGCTCGGCATCGACAACCTCATCTTCATCTCGATCCTCACCAACAAGCTGCCGCCCGAGCATCAGCAGAAGGCGCGGCGCATCGGCATCGGCCTCGCCCTCATCCTGCGCCTCGGCCTGCTCGCCACCATCGCGTACATCGTCGCCCTGACGCAGCCGGTCTTCAAGGTCTTCGGCAAGGGCTTCTCCTGGCGGGATCTCATCCTCATCGCGGGCGGCCTGTTCCTGCTGTGGAAGGCCACCAAGGAGATCCACCACACCGTCGATCCGGAGCCGGAGGGGCATGACACCCTCGGGGGCAAGGCCGCCATCGGCTTCACGGCAGCCATCGGACAGATCCTGGTCCTCGACCTGGTGTTCTCCATCGACAGCATCATCACCGCGGTGGGCATGACCGAGCATGTTCCCATCATGGTGGTGGCCGTGCTCGCCGCCGTGACGGTGATGCTGCTGGCCGCCGATCCGCTGTCGCGCTTCATCGCCGCCAACCCGACCGTGGTGATGCTGGCCCTGGGCTTCCTCATCATGATCGGCATGACGCTGATCGCGGAAGGCTTCGGCGCCCATGTGCCCAAGGGCTACATCTACACCGCCATGGCGTTCTCGGCCGGCGTGGAGGGATTGAACATGCTGGCCCGGCGGCGGCGACGCGGCCCATCTTCGACCACGACCTCCAGCTCGCCGGCAGGCCGCCCCCTCAAGCGGGACGGGGGCCAAGCCTGATCGAACGTGGTTAACGTTTCACGGGAAAACTCGAAGGGCCCGACCGGAAAACCGGCCGGGCCCTTCGGCGTTTACGACAGAGCCTATCGAGGGTGAGTCGACGTCCGACACGGTGGGATCGCCGAGATCGCACGCCCGCCGCAACCCAGTCGGAAAGGTCCTGACCTGGGTTTTTGCCCTACAGGATGGAATCGCGGACTACAGGATGGGCTCGCGCGCCGCGGCATCTTCGCGGGCGCAGACCGCCTGATCCGGAGCGGCACCGCCCGAGGCCAGGAGCTTGCCGAGTTCCACCCGCGCCTTCTCGAGATCGGCCCGGAACGTCGCATCGCCCTGGAGCGCGGCGAAGACCGCGCTGCCGGCGGTGCGGCCGGCCTCGATGTCGCTGGCCCAGTGCAGGCCGCAGACGATGCGGCTCTCGCCGTACGAGCGGGCGCGGACGAAGAACTGCGTCGCCTTCTCGGGCATCAGCGCCGCCATGATCGCCGCATAGGTCCAGGATTGCGTCGCGTGGCTGGACGGGAAGCTGAAGGCGTTGCCCAGCTCGGAGGTGCGGACCACGCAGATCTCGGCATCGTTGCCGACGAAGGGGCGCAGCCGGCGGTAATGCAGCTTCGGCGCCCGGGTGGCATGGGCGATGTCGAGGCGCGCACGCTCCATCAGGGTCATGAGGGCCGGGGCGCGCGACTGCTCGATGCGCTGGCCGATCACGCAGGCGAAATCGTCGAGGATCGCGGAGGCCCCATCGGCCACATCCGTGGTGGCGAGGGCCCAGCGTGGGGTGCCCTTGAGGGCGCGGGTGGCGACGAAGGCGGCCTTGTCGGCCGCCTCGGCCGCCGACTGCCCCCGGGGCGGGGCGCCGAGGATCGCCACGGTGTCGGGGGCCTGCGCATCCGACAGGTAGGGCGCCCGCGCGGGCTTGCCCGGCGTCAGGGGAGCGGCGGAAACGGCCGGGGCCGAGGTGGGCTTCTGGGCAGCCTCGGCCGGCTTGTTCGGCGCAGGAGCAGTGGTGGCGGGAAAAGTGGGGACAGGAGAGGTCTGAGGAGGAGCAGGCTGACCCGGTGCGGTCTGGGCCAGAACGCCCACCGGCAGCGTGGCGAGCATGGCCGCAGGCATGGCCGCGGCAAATGTCAGGAGAAGAGACAGGCGGGCCATCGGCATCTCGGGTCGGAGGTCAGAACACAGCAAGTGCCACGGGCCTATAGGGTTCCCAGACAACAGGCATGTGGCATTCCTGACCTGAACGTCGACCGAACCGCGCCCTGTTTCCTGAACAATCTCGCCGTGCGGCGACATCGGCGCGGCGGCGGCCAAGGCCGATCCCCGGGACCGTGTCGGCGGGCTGTCTCGAAGGCTGGTAGGGTCCCGCGCCCGCGACGAAACCCCGGGGGCGATCGGCCGGCCTCCGGTGCCGGCCTCCACGGATCGTCTTGGCTGACAGATCGTCTTGGCTGACGGACAGACTTGGGTGACGGATCGTCTTGGGTGACCGCCCCGGGTTCAGAGCTTGGTGGCGGTGCGATCCGCGAGGCTGCGGGCTGCGCTCTCCAGGCCGGCATGATCGTGGCCACCGCTGAGCGCATAGGCCGAGTGGCCGGCGGTCCAGTAGGCGGTCTCGCCGTCACCCGGGCTGGTGATCTCGCTCGGGGCGACGCCGCGGTCGGAACCGCGGGTGGCGAACAGGGAAACCTCGCCGAGGGCGCCCGCGTCAATCATTACCTCGACGCCGGTTCCGTTGCGGGCAGGCACGATCTGCACGTCGCGCACGGTCCAGCCGGCGGGCAGGTCCGGCAGGGCGATGCCGGTGGCGGCCGCGATGCCGGCGCGATCGTAGGCCGGGGCCTGATCGGCCCGCTGCGCGGCGATCCGGGCGCGCACCTGCGCCGCCTCGCGGGCGTGGCGCGCATCCGCCATCAGGGCCGGATCGACCGGGGAGGCGAAGGTGTCCGGCACGCCGAGGAAGGGGCCATCGGAATGGGCGAGCCAGCCGGTGCCGACCAGGAGCGCGATCACGGCCGCCCGGCGCAGGCGGTCGCCGAACCGGCGCCACGCCAGGGACCGGTCGAGGCGGCGCGCGGCTGCCCGGTTCCGCTCGGGGCCCGGGCCGGGCTGGACGGAGAAGGCCTGCCGCAGGGCGTCGCGGTCATGCAGCTCGGCCATGATCTGCGCGGCGGTCTCGGGATTGCGCGCCAGATGCGCCTCCACGTCGAGGCGGCGCAATCCGTCGAGCTGTCCGTCGACGAAGGCGGTGAGGTCGTCGTCGGTAATCGGATCGATCATCGCGGTCTGGTTCATGGCGTCGACTCCGGTCAGATACAGGGGGCGCGTCCCTGGACAAGACGTCCCGGCCACGCTGGGGGCGGACACGGCACCGTCTGGCCGCTCCTCCCGATTCGCTTCGAAGGTCAGGTGTCGCCGACGGCCCGGCCGGTCCGGCGAAAATCGGTCTCGTCCGCGTCGTCCTGCGCAACGAGGCGGAGGCGCGGACGCTCGGCGGCCAAGCGCTGGCGCCGCTCGGCGACCCCGCTGGTCTGGCGCTCGCCCTCCTCGAAGGCCCGCAGGGCGGCGCGGCCCCGGCCAAGGCGCGACATCAGCGTTCCGATCGGAATCCCGAGGACGGCCGCCGCGTCGGCATAGGCCATGCCTTCCAGGGTGACCAGGTGGAGGGCGGCGCGCTGCTCTTCCGGCAGGGTGAGGAAGGCGCGGCGGATCTGGGCGAGGCGGACCTGCGCCTCCTGCGCCGGGGGCGCCATGTCCTCGCTCATCTGGACCAGCGTGTCGGCGTGGCGGGCCTCGACCCGCTTCCGGCGCTGGTCGTCGATGAAGACGTTGTGCAGGACCGTCATCATCCAGGTCCGCAGATTGGTGTTCGGCCGGGCCGCCTGCCCCGATTCGAGGGCGCGCACCAGGGCATCGTGCACGAGGTCGTCGGCCCGCAGGGTGTCGCGCGTCAGGGCGCGGGCGTAGCGCCTGAGCGGAACGAGCAGATCGACGATGGCGGTCGGGCCGGGCCGGTTCGGTTCGGTCGTCATGAGGGGATAACGCGCGCGAAGGCCGTTTTAATCCCGCCCGGCGTACCGGGGCGGGACGAAATCCTCACGCCCGAGGCGCAAGGCGCCTCAGCCCCAGCCTCAGGGCCTCAGCGATAGGTCGCCTCGAGGTCGAGGGTGCAGGTCCGGCCGATCTGCTCGTAGTTCTCGGCGATCCAGGCCTGGGCCGCGCCCCGACCCTTGTCGCGCAGGCGCTCGAACACCCGCCAGCGGGCATCGAGGCGCGAGGAGGCCTGGTACTCGTCGAGGGCGCCGGTGCCGTCGATGCGGTGGACGTATTGCGACTGGTACTCGCCCCGCCCGAGCACGCCCTCTGCGATCAGGTGGTCGACGAAGTCGATGGCCCGCAATTCGCGCATCAGGTTGGCGTTGAAGGTGATCTCGTTGAGGCGGTCCTGGATCTCCTGCGGGGTGCGCGGGGTCTCGCGGCGCTCCACCGGGTTGATCTGCACCAGGACGATGTCGCGGGTCTCGGCGCCGCGATAGAGGGGATAGAGCGGCGGATTGCCGAGGTAGCCGCCATCCCAGTACGGGACGCCGTCGATCTCCACCGCCTGGAACACCGTGGGCAGGCAGGCGGAGGCCATGAGATGGTCGACGTTGAGCGATGCGCGCTCGAACACCGCGAGTTTGCCGGTCCACACGTTGGTGGCCGACACGAACACGGCCGCGGTCTCGGCCGCGCGCAGACGCTCGAAATCGACCTGGGCGGCCAGGACCTTGCGCAGCGGATTGTAGTTGAGCGGGTTCGACGTGTAGGGGCTGGTCTTCAGCACCCGGGCCCAGAATTCGGCGACGGGGCTGTTCGACCAGAACTCGAACAGGCCGCTGAAGGCGCGGCGCTGGGCCGGCCACAGGTCGCCGTCGAGGCTGACCTCGCGCCAGAACCGCTCCAGGGCGCGGCGGGCGCCGTCCGGCCCGTCCTCGAGCCAGCCGTCGACCATCACGACCGCGTTCATGGCCCCGGCGCTGGCCCCCGTGATCGCCTCGAAGCCGAGCCGCCCATCCTCGATCAGCGCGTCGAGCACGCCCCAGGTGAAGGCCCCATGCGCCCCGCCGCCCTGCAGCGCCAGCGCCACCGTCTTCTCCGCGCGCGGCCCCGCCATCACCCGGGTGGCGACGGCCGGCTGCATCGGCAGATCGCTCGCGACCGGAACATCGGGAAGCGAATCGATCGACGGCTCCTGGTGCGGATCGAGCATGGCGAACTCCAGACGTGAATGTTGCACCGCAATATATGATGCCGCAAGGCCACAAACACGTTGGAACACGCGGCGGTTCCCTGTCCGGCGCGCAGGCCTGCTGCCCGACACCGACCCCGAACCTCGACATCGCCGCCGGGATGGGACATGGGAGAAGCCGAATACGATCAGCGCGTTCGCTGCGCCGTCCGGTCTTCGGGTGACGCAGCGGACTTGACGCCCGCCCGCCGTCATCTCAGCTAAACGATCGAGGGCGTATTGTCAGCGGCGTCGGGCCGCCGCCCGGCCCGGCCCGGTCGACGGCCTCCGGTCGCCGGCGGACGTTCCTCGGAGCGCACAGTCAACGATGGACATCATGGACGCCACCCCCGCCAACCCGATCAGCGGCACCGGCCCCGAGATCGCAGGACCGAGCCCCCGGCACCGCACGGTCGGCGTCACCATCGGGGCCGGCGAGGGCGCCGTGACGGTGGGCGGCGGCGCGCCGATCGTCGTCCAGTCGATGACCAACACCGACACCGCCGACATCGACGGCACCGTGGCCCAGGTGGCCCAGCTCGCCCGGGCCGGCTCGGAACTCGTGCGCATCACCGTCGATCGCGACGAGGCCGCCGCCGCCGTGCCGAAGATCCGCGAGCGCCTCGACCGCATCGGCGTGCACGTGCCGCTGGTGGGCGACTTCCACTATATCGGCCACAAGCTCCTGTCCGACCATCCGGCCTGCGCCGAGGCGCTGGCCAAGTACCGGATCAACCCGGGCAATGTCGGCTTCAAGGAGAAGAAGGACACGCAGTTCTCGACCATCATCGAGCAGGCGATCCGCTACAACAAGACCGTGCGCATCGGCGCCAATTGGGGCTCCCTCGACGAGGCGCTGCTCACGCACCTGATGGACGAGAATGCCCGCTCGCCCCGGCCGATCGACGCCCGCGCGGTGATGCGCGAGGCCATGGTCCAGTCGGCCCTCGGCTCGGCCGAGCGTGCGGTGGAACTCGGCCTGCCGCAGGACAAGATCATCCTGTCGGCCAAGGTCTCGGCGGTGCAGGACCTGATCGCGGTCTACCGCGAGGTGGCGCGCCGCTCGGACTTCGCCATCCATCTCGGCCTGACCGAGGCCGGCATGGGCTCGAAGGGCCTGGTGGCGGCGTCCGCCGCCATCGGCGTGCTGCTGCAGGAAGGCATCGGCGACACCATCCGCTACTCGCTCACCCCCGAGCCGGGCGGTGACCGCACGGTGGAGGTCAAGGCCGCGCAGGAATTGCTGCAGACCATGGGCTTCCGCACCTTCGTGCCCCTCGTCGCCGCCTGCCCGGGCTGCGGCCGCACCACCTCGACCACGTTCCAGGAGCTCGCCCGCGACATCCAGAACTGGATCGTCACCTCGATGCCGGAATGGAAGAAGGCCTATCCGGGCGTCGAGGGTCTCAACGTCGCGGTGATGGGCTGCATCGTCAACGGCCCCGGCGAATCGAAGCACGCCGATATCGGCATCTCCCTGCCGGGCACCGGCGAGACCCCGACGGCGCCGGTCTTCATCGACGGCAAGAAGGCCATGACCCTGCGCGGGCCAACCCTGGCCAAGGATTTCGAGACCGTGGTGACCGATTACATCGAGCGGCGCTTCGGCAACGGGGCCCGCACCGCCGCCGAGTAGCGGCCGGACGCGCAAAGATCCCCGGACACTGTCCGGACCGAACTCCGACGAACGGCAACCGGTCCCAGGTTGCCGTTCTCGCGTACTGCGCCGCATGATAGCGTGAACGCGACCGTCCCCCGCCGCCCGACCCCGTCGGGCCGGCCCCGGCGTTCCCGCGCGCGACCCAACCCGCGCCGCGGGACGTTGGGCTCGCCATGAGCCTCGATCGAGCCGAATGACGCAAACCGCCCCTTCGAGCGCGCCCGCCGCCAAACCCGATGGCGCCGGAGCACCTCCGGCCGCCGGGCCTTCTCCCGCCGGCGAGGCTTCGCCTGCCGGTGAGGCCTCGCCCGAGACCGCACGGGCCCACGGCCCGGCGGGCCTGTGGACGCTGGTCCTCGGGTCCGTCGGGGTGGTCTACGGCGACATCGGGACCAGCCCGCTCTACGCTTTCCGCGAGGCCCTGGTCTCGGCGCGGGCCGACGGCATCCTCCTGCGCGAGGAGGTGCTGGGCGTCGCCTCGCTGATCCTGTGGGCGCTCGTCCTCATCGTCACCATCAAGTACGTCGTCATCCTGCTGCGGATGGACAACAACGGCGAGGGCGGCATCCTCTCGCTGATGGCTTTGGCCCGCAGTGCGCTCGGCGGCTCCCGCGTGGTGTTCATGTTCGGCCTGCTCGGCGCCTCGCTGTTCTACGGCGACGCCATCATCACGCCGGCGATCTCGGTGCTCTCGGCGGTGGAGGGCCTGAAGCTCGTCACCCCGGCCTTCGATTCCTACGTGCTGCCGATCACGATCGCGATCATCGTGCCGCTGTTCCTCATCCAGGTGCGCGGCACCAGCAAGGTGGCCTCGTTCTTCGGCCCCGTGATGGTGGTGTGGTTCGCCGCGATGGCGCTCGCCGCCGTGCCCCACATCCTGGCGAACACCGACGTGTTCTGGGCCCTCAACCCGTATTACGCGGTGCATTATCTCCTTGGGCACGGCACCGGCGCCCTGGTGGCGCTCGGCGCAGTGTTCCTGGCCGTGACGGGAGCCGAGGCCCTGTTCGCCGATCTCGGCCATTTCGGGCGCCGCCCGATCCAGATCGCCTGGCTCGGCCTCGTCGGCCCCTGCCTCGTGCTGAATTATTTCGGTCAGGCCGCCCTGGTGCTGTCGAAGCCCGACACCACCGATCCGTTCTTCCAGCTGGTGCCCGAATGGGGCCTGCTGCCGATGGTGCTGCTCGCCACCGCCGCCACCGTCACGGCGAGCCAGGCCGTGATCACCGGCGCCTTCTCGCTGTCGCGCCAGGCGATCCAGCTCGGCCTGCTGCCGCGCCTGGAGATCCGCCACACCTCCGAATCGCATTCGGGCCAGATCTACCTGCCGCAGATCAACGCGCTGCTGATGGTCGGCGTGGTGATCCTGGCGATCCTGTTCCGCTCCTCGGCGGCCCTGGCCTCCGCCTACGGCATCGCCGTGACGGGCACGATGCTGATCACCGCGAGCCTCGCCTTCCTGGTGCTGTGGAAGACCTGGAAATGGTCGCCCTGGGCCGCCGGCCTCGCGATCCTGCCCTTCGCGGCGGTGGAGTTCCTGTTCCTGCTGTCGAACATGCTGAAGGTGTTCGAGGGCGGCTACGTGCCCCTGCTGTTCGCCGGCGCCCTGATGGTCATGATGTGGACCTGGGTGCGCGGCGTCGGCATCCTGATCAACAAGACGCGCAAGACCGACGTGCCGCTGACCGAACTCGTCAGCATGCTGGAGAAGAGCCCGCCGCATCACGTGCGCGGCACCGCGGTGTTCCTCACCAGCGATCCCTACATCGCCCCGGCCGCCCTGCTGCACAACCTGAAGCACAACAAGGTGCTGCACGAGAAGAACGTGGTGCTCACCGTGGAGACCGTGGACACGCCCCGCGCCGCCGAATCCGACCGCATCCACATCGAGCCGATCGGCCCGCACTTCCACAAGGTGGTGATGAAGTTCGGCTACATGGAGACGCCGAACATCCCCCGGACCCTGACGCTGCTGCGCAAGCAGGGCTTCAAGTTCGACATCATGGCGACGTCGTTCTTCCTGTCCCGCCGCTCGATCCGGCCGGCCGCCCATTCGGGCATGCCCCTGTGGCAGGACCGGATTTTCATCACGCTGGCCAAGAACGCCAACGACGCCACGGACTTCTTCCAGATCCCCACCGGCCGCGTGGTCGAGGTGGGAACGCAGGTGACGGTCTAGGGAACGCGCCGACCGGGGCTTCCAAGTCCGGGGGGCCGCGCCGGGCGGGTTCCGGGCATCCGGACGAAGCGTCGACCGGGCTGCGCGAAAGCGTTGGCCCCGGTCGCGGCACCGGGCCGAGGTCACGGCAGAGGATTACGGCGCCGAGGCTTGCGTCGTTCGGCCCGGACCGGTCTCGCGAATGCCACCCCGCAGCGCCAAGTCGATCGGCCCGCCGAGGTCGGGCAGCGGCGCGGCCAGCCGATGGGCCGGACGCGCGTAATAGGCCCTGAGCAGCGGTGTCCGATCGCGCAGTCGTGCCTCGACGCGATCGTTCAGGCGGCCGACCAAGCCTGTCAGTGCATCGAAGCCCCGAGTGAGGGCACGGACAACCACGCGCGTGCACGCCGTTGCGAGGTTGGCGACCGGCTGAAGCATGTTCATCGGGACCTGCTGGGATAGGCCTGCGGAGAGGGAGAAGCCTGATCTCAGATAGGGTGCAGGCCCCCGCCGATCCCCGCGACCGAAAGCAGCACGGGCGCGCCGGAACCGGCGCGGTTTCAGGCCCCGGTCGGCTTCGCCATGCGTCCTCGGGCGGGCGAGACCCCGATTACGGCCGGGGCAGGTTGAGGACCGGCGGCGGGGGTGGCTCGGGCGCCAGGGCGGCCGGGGTCAGGGCGAGCCGGTTTCGCGCGCCATGCGCCTTCGCAACGGCCTTGGGCTCGGGCGTCCTGGACGGGGTGTCCTTGGAGGCGGCCGTCTTCGAGGCGACCATCTTGGAGTTGGCGATCTTGGAGTTGGGAGTCTTGGAGTTGGTGGTCTTGGAGTTGGTGGTCTTGGAGTTGGTGGTTTTGGAGTTGGTAGTCTTGGACGCGGCAGTCGTGTGCCCGGTCTTGGCGCCGGCCTCTGGGCTCGCCGACGCAGGACCGGCAACGGCGGCAGAACTCATGGCTTCGGCAGAACTCATGGCTCCAGCAGAATTCATGGCTCCAGCAGAACTCATGGCCTCGGCAGGATTGGGTGCTCCAGCAGGGCTCGCGGACAGCGCAGGGCTGGCGGCGGCCGAGGGGGCGATGGCCGGCGGTACGACCAGGGTCGGGGAGGTCGCCACCGGCGTCGCGGGCGGCTCGGCGGCGGCGAAGGCCAGGGCGGTCGGAGGGGCGGCCTGCGCCACGGCGCCGGGCTTGCGCTTCTCGTAGAAGGCGTTGCCGCCGGCCACCGCCACGTAGTGCATGTTGTTGTAGGGGAAGCGCAGACCGGCGGTGTGGAAGTACATCGCCCGGCCGACCTTGGGGTGGCGCTTGCCGTCCAGCACCGCATCGGTCACCTCGGCGACCTTCTGCAGGCTCCGCTCGTCCATCTTCTTCGTCAGCACGCCGGGAGCGAACTGCCGGGGCTGGCCGACCACCGAGCAGATGCCGCCATTCGGGAAAGCCGCCGCTTCGAGCCGGTTCATCACCACCGTTCCGACCGCGAGCAACCCCTCGGAATCGCTGCGGTTCGACTCGAAGTACATGGCGCGGCCGAGGCAGTCGCGCTCCTCGTCGGTGACGGCAACCGGCTTGGCGGCGAGGGTCGTACCCGTCCCTCCGGAAGTCGGCCCGTAGGTATTACACCCGCCGAGACCCGGGACCGCCAGGATGAGCCCAAGAACAGGCAACGTCTTCGCCGATTGGAATCCCTGCATGCCGGTCCGTTCGCTCCCTCAAGCTTGTCCATGTGGCTTGGCTGCCAAATGGGTTCGTTTTCGGGCAAGCGGAGAACGGAGCGGGTGGGGTCAGGCCTCGCGGTCGTAGCGGAAGGCGTCGGCCACGCGCGGCATGCCGATGTGATCGTAGAAGGTGATGGCGTCCGGGGCCGCCGTCAGCAGCAGCGACGCCCGCGGGCCGACGGCCGCACGGGTGGCGGCGATGAGGCCCTGGCCGATCTTGAGCCCCTGCACCGAGCGGCTCACCGCCAGGTCCGACAGGTAGGCGCAGAACTCGAAATCCGTGAGCGTGCGCGCGATCCCCACCAGTGCGCCGTCGCGCCGGGCGGTGACCACGAGATCGGCCCGCTCCAGCATCAGGGCGAGGCGCGGCAGGTCGTCGGACGGGCGCCGGGGCGCGAGGCCCGACTCGACGAGGACGCGGCGGAATTCCGCCGCGTCGAGGTTCGGTTCGATGCCGTAGACGACGCCGGAGGGGTGGCGCCGGGAGGGGTCGCGCTGGGACGTGTCGGCGTCAGACATGGTTCAGGCCGACAGCGTGCCGTGGCAGTGCTTGTACTTCTTGCCCGAGCCGCAGGGGCACGGCTCGTTGCGGCCGACGCGCCCCCAGGTGGAGGCATCCTGCGGGTCCCGCTCCAGCACGGCGCCCTCGGCGGACAGCTCGCGGGCGGCGTAGCCGTAGGCCGGTCCCGCACCGCCGTCGCTGCCGGTGCCGTACGAGGCCATCTCGTTCTCGCCGGTGACCGGATCGAGATGCTGGCCGAACATCGGCGGCAGGGCGGGCTGGGCGAAGGGATCCTCCGCCGCGCCACCCTCCGCGCCCTCGTACATGATCTCGATGCGCGAGAGCTGCTGGGTGACCTGCTCGCGCAGGGCGGCGACCAGGCCGTTGAACAGCTCGAAGGCCTCGGACTTGTACTCGTTGAGGGGATCGCGCTGGGCGACGCCGCGCCAGCCCACCACCTGGCGAAGGTGGTCGAGGGTGACGAGGTGCTCGCGCCAGAGATGGTCGAGGGTCTGCAGGAGCACCTGCTTCTCGACATAGGTCATCACCTCGGGCGTGTTCTTCTCGGTGCGCAGGGCATAGGCCTCGTCGGCGGCCTGGCGCAGGCGGTCGCGCATCTCCTCGTCGGCGATGCCCTCCTCCTTGGCCCAGTCCTCGACCGGCACGTCGAGGTTGAGCAGGGACTGCACCCGCTCGCGCAGGCCCTCGATGTCCCACTGCTCGGCATAGGCGTTCTCGGGCACGTGCACGGCCACGAGGTCGTCGACGACGCCGTGGCGCATCTCGTCCACGGTGTCGCGCACGCTGTCCTGGCCCATGAAGTCGCGGCGCTGCTCGAACACGACCTTGCGCTGGTCGTTCATGACGTTGTCGTACTTGAGCACGTTCTTGCGCATGTCGAAGTTGCGCGCCTCGACCTTCTGCTGCGCCTTCTCGATCGCCTTGTTGATCCAGGGGTGAATGATCGCCTCGCCCTGCTCGAGCCCCAGGCGGGTCAGCATGCCGTCCATGCGGTCGGACCCGAAGATCCGCATCAGGTCGTCCTGGAGCGACAGGTAGAACTTCGAGCGGCCCGGATCGCCCTGGCGGCCGGAGCGGCCGCGCAGCTGGTTGTCGATGCGGCGGGATTCGTGGCGCTCGGTGCCGATGATGTAGAGGCCGCCCGGCAGGGCGGTCTTACGGCCGGCGGCCGGGTCGGCCGCCTCGCCGGAGGCCAGCACCTTGGCGCGGTTCTCGGCGATCTCGGCGTTGATCGCCTCGATCTTCGCGTCGCGCTCAGGACCCTCGGGCAGGCCCGCCAGTTCCTTCTCGACCCGCATCTCGACGTTGCCGCCGAGCTTGATGTCGGTGCCGCGCCCGGCCATGTTGGTGGCGATGGTGATGGCGCCGGGCACGCCGGCCTCGGCGACGATATAGGCCTCCTGCTCGTGGAAGCGGGCGTTGAGCACGGCGAAGCGCTTGGTCACCCGGCCTTCGCGGGCAGCGGCGTAGACATCCGTCAGGGCGTTGGGGTCCGAGTAGTCGAGCTGGCGGAAACCGGCCTTGACCAGCATCTCGGCGAGGTGCTGCGATTTCTCGATCGACCCGGTGCCGACCAGGATCGGCTGGTGGCGCTCATGCGCCTTGCCGATCTCGGCGATGATGCCCTGGTACTTCTCATCGACGGTCCGGTAGACCTCGTCGTCCTCGTCGACGCGCTCGACCTCCTTGTTGGTCGGGATGTCGACCACCTCGAGCTTGTAGATCTCGGCGAACTCGTCGGCCTCGGTCGAGGCCGTACCGGTCATGCCGGCGAGCTTCGAATAGAGACGGAAGTAGTTCTGGAACGTGATCGAGGCCAGCGTCTGGTTCTCGGGCTGGATCGTCACCCGCTCCTTGGCCTCGAGGGCCTGGTGCAGGCCTTCCGAGTAGCGCCGGCCCTGCATCATGCGGCCGGTGAACTCGTCGATGATCACCACCTCGTCGTTCTTGACGATGTAGTCCTTGTCCAGGGTGAACAGGGTGTGGGCGCGAAGCGCCAGGTTCACGTGGTGGACGAGGCTGACGTTGTGCGCGTCGTAGAGGTCGCCCTCCTTGAGCAGGTCGGCCCCGCGCAGGAGGTCCTCGACGAATTCGTTGCCGCTCTCGGTCAGCGAGACGGTGCGCTGCTTCTCGTCGAGGTCGTAATGCTCGCGCTCCAGGTGGGGCATCAGCGCGTCGACCGAGACGTAGAGCTCGGAGCGGTCGTCGACCGGGCCGGAGATGATGAGCGGGGTGCGGGCCTCGTCGATCAGGATCGAATCGACCTCGTCGACGATCGCGAAGTTGTGCCCGCGCTGCGAGAGCTGGCCGAGCTCGTACTTCATGTTGTCGCGCAGGTAGTCGAACCCGAACTCGTTGTTGGTGCCGTAGGTGATGTCGGCCGCGTAGGCCTCCTTCCGCTGGCCGTCGTCGAGCCCGTGCACGATGGTGCCGACGGTGAGACCGAGGAAGCGGTAGACCCGGCCCATCCACTCCGCATCGCGGGCGGCGAGATAGTCGTTCACCGTGACCACGTGGACGCCGAGCCCCGACAGGGCGTTGAGGTAGACCGGCAGGGTCGCCACCAGGGTCTTGCCCTCGCCGGTCCGCATCTCGGCGATGCCGCTCTCGTGCAGCACCATGCCGCCGATGAGCTGCACGTCGAAGTGGCGCTGGCCGAGCACGCGCTTGGCCGCCTCGCGCACGGTGGCGAAGGCGGGCACGAGGATGTCGTCGAGGCTCTTGCCGGCGGCGAGTTCGGCCTTCAGCATGTCAGTGCGGGCGCGGAGCTGGTCGTCCGAGAGCGCCGCGACCTGCGGCTCCAGGGCGTTGATCTCGGCCACACGGGGACGATAGCCCTTCACGCGCCGGTCGTTGGACGAGCCGAAAATCTTCTTGGCGAGGGCACCGAGCATCGTGAACCTACGGTCGATCGAATAAGTCTGAAGGCGAATGTTGGCCGGGCTTATAGAGGTAAATACGGACCGGCGCATCCGAAAGAGCCGGGCCGTGTGCAGACCCGCCCGCGCCGTCCGTCACCCACGGCGCCGCTCGGCCACCGGCAGCGGCCCCAACGCCGCAACCGGCCCGTTCGATCCGCGCGGGTCACCGGTGCGGCGATCTCCCGGCATCGTGATGGCCGGTCCGGGCCGCCCTCGCGGCGGAGCCTTCCGCCCTCGCGGCAAAAGCCTTGGGGAGCGTGGTGCCTTGACGATCGACGGGCCGGTGCGCCCGGATTCGTCAGGCCGGCCCCGGGCCCGCGATTTCCCATCGCGACGACCGCGCTTGCCATCGCGGGGATCGCGCGCCACCTGATGTCGCGGCAGAACCGCGGCGGCCTGCCGCCGCACTTCACCATCGCGACACCTTCGCGACCGACTTTCTCCGACCGCCTCTGCGACGACCTCCGGCCTGCCGGGACGCGGGCGGCGCTCCCAAGGACGCCTCCATGACGATGACCAAGTTCCTCTCGCGTTCCGGCCTCCTGCGCACGGGGGCCGTGGCCCTCGCCCTCGGCCTGCCCCTGGCCTCCGCCCAGGCCCAGGCCCAGGCACAAGCACAGACGCCCGCAGCGACGCCGTCAGCGGCGCCGGCCGCTCCCGTGGCCCCCGAGACGGTGGTGGCGAAGGTCAACGGGGCGCCGATCACGGCGGGCGATCTCGCCATCGCGTCCGAGGACCCGGCCCTGTCGCTGCCGGGCGTGGACGACGCCCAGAAGAAGAACCTCCTGGTCGACTACATGATCGACCTCAAGGTCGGCGCCCAGGCGGCGAGCGCCGCCAAGGTGGGCGATTCGCCGGACTTCCAGCGCAAGCTCGCCTACTTCAAGGACAAGCTCCTGCTCGACGAGTACCTGGAGCGCGAGGCCAAGAAGGCGGCGACGCCGGAGGCGGCCAAGGCCCTCTACGACCAGACCGTGAAGGCGATGAAGCCCGAGGAGGAGGTGCATGCCCGCCATATCCTCATGGAGAACGAGGACGACGCCAAGAAGATCGCCGCGCGCATCAAGGGCGGCGAGGACTTCGCCAAGGTCGCGGCCGAGGTGTCGAAGGACCCCGGCTCGAAGACCGAGGGCGGCGATCTCGGCTGGTTCACCAGGGAGCGCATGGTCGCGCCCTTCGCCGAGGCCGCCTTCAAGATGAGCCCCGGACAGGTGTCCGAGCCGGTCAAGACCCAGTTCGGCTGGCACGTGATCAAGCTCGAGGAGAAGCGCACCAAGCCGGTCCCGACCTTCGACGAGATGAAGGAGCAGGTGGACCAGTATCTCACCCGCAAGGCCCAGCAGGACCTGATCCTGAAGCTGCGCGAGGGCGCCAAGATCGAGCGCACCGCCGCCGCCCCGGCCGTCGCGCCCGCGCCGCCGGCCCCCGCCCCGAAGGCTCCGTAAGGGTCCTCGCGGGCCCCGGGCCTCAGGCAACCCGGCGTAAGGTGGGCGGGGCGGGCTCGGTCCGTCCCCGCCCGTTGCGCTTGGCCCGGTAGAGGGCCGCATCGGCCCGGCTGAGCAGGGCGTCGAGCCGACGCCCGGCGCTTCGGCGGGGGGACGGCCCCTCCGCCGTCGCCAGCCCGATGCTGACGCTGATGGCGAGCTGCGGCAGTTCCGGCACGGCGATGCGGGCCGTGGCGCGGCGCAGGAACTCGGCCTTGGCCAGGGCCTCCTCCGGCGAGAGGTTGCGCAGGAGGCAGGCGAATTCCTCGCCGCCCATCCGGCCGAACAGGGCGGAATCCGGCAGCAGGGCCGTCACTGCGTGGCAGAACCCGACGAGGACGCCGTCCCCGACCGCGTGGCCGTGCCGGTCGTTGATGCGCTTGAAGTGATCGAGGTCGAACAGCAGCAGGGTGACGGCGGGCCCCCTCTCGATGAGGGCGGCCTCGGCCCGGGCCACGAAGGCGCGCCGGCTCAGGACGCCCGTAAGGGCGTCGGTATCCGCCGCCTGCCGCTGGAGGTGCTCCGCCCGCTCCTTGGTCAGCGACATGAACACGAAGGCGATCGCCAGGGTGAACAGCATGCCGATCAGGCACAGGATCGTCAGCCAGGGCGATTGCAGCGAATTCGGCCCCACCTGCGGCGGGGCGACCAGGGCGAGCGGCACCCGGATCCCGTAGGCGATGGCGTAGAGCAGCAGCAGGCCGATGCCGGGATAGCGCGACACCAGCGGTTCGGCCCTCGCCCGCCACAGCTCCCGCGCCGCCAGGAAGCAGAACCCGGCGGCGAGGCTGGAGGCCAGGATGACCCGGGCGGGCAGCGAGGCGTAGAAGGCCGGGATCAGGCAGGCGCCGCTCCAGAGCGCCACCGCGACCGCCACCGGCACCGGCCGCGCCCGTCGTCCCTCGAAGGCGCGGGTGCCGCTCCAGATCAGCCCGTAGGCGCCGATCATCACCCCGTTGGCGACGCCGATCGAGATCCCGTCCGGAATGATTCCCCGCAGGGCGAGCAGGGCCGACGCCACCGCGCCGGTGATGTGGGCGACGCCCCAGATCGCCAGGGCGTGGACGTGGCGTGCCTGGCTCCACGACAGCAGGAACAGGCTCCCGACCATGAAGGTCAGGATCACGGTCACCAGCAGCAGGGTCGAGGCATCGAGCAGCATCGATCGGTCTCGTTCCCAGCCCGTTTCCTGATACGAGCGCCGATCGCGCCGTCGATAGGGCCGACAATCCGGCCGTTGCGCTCCACCTTACATCCGGGAGGGTCCGCAGGACCAGACGCCGGCCCCGGTCCGTTGGATTTCGGGCGGCCCACATCCTGGTCCCCGACCGTGAAACCTTTCGGATGTTGCAAATTTCCGGCGTCAGGATTCGGGCTTTACGGCTCCGGCTTGCGCGGGGCGGGTCCCAGCGGCGTGATGCGCAGGGCGGTGATCCGGTTGCGGGCCTTGCGCAGCACCTGGAAGCGGAATCCGTGAAAGTTGAAGGCGGTCCCGGTGTCGGGAATCGCCCTCGCCTCATGGATGACGAGGCCCGCGATGGTGGTGGCCTCGTCGTCGGGCAGGTCCCAGTCCATGGCCCGGTTGAGGTCGCGGATCGGCACGCTGCCGTCGGCATGGACCGAGCCGTCGCCCTGCGGCCGGACGCCGGACACCGTCACGTCGTGCTCGTCGGCGATGTCGCCGACGATCTCCTCGAGGATGTCCTCGAGGGTGACGAGGCCCATCACCTCGCCGTACTCGTCGACCACCAGGGCGAAGTGGGTCTTCTTGGTGAGGAAGGCCTTGAGCTGGTCGCGCAGGGAGGTGGTGTCCGGCACGAACCAGGTCTCCAGCGCCAGGGCCTCGACCTGCAGGCCGGAGGCGTCGCCGCCGGCGGCATCCAGGGCACGCAGCAGGTCCTTGGCGTGCAGCACGCCGACGATGTTCTCCGTCGTGCCGCGCCAGAGGGGCATGCGCGTGTAGGGCGAGGCCAGGACCGCGCGCACGATCTCCTGCGAGGGCAGATCGGCATCGATGGTCCGCATCTTGGTGCGGTGGACCATCACCTCCGAGACCGTGAGGTCGGACAGGTCGAGCAGGCCGCCGAGCATGTCGCGCTCGGCCTTGGCGACGCCGCCCTCGCGGTGGAGCAGGGCCAGCTGGCCCCGGATCTCGTCGGTGGCCGACAGGATGGTCTGGCGCTCGCCGATCCGGATGCCGAAGGGCCGCAGCATGGCGCGTACCAGCGCCTCGATGGCCAGGGCCGCCGGCCCCAGCACCGCCACCGCGAAGGCCACCGGCCGGGCCATGACCAGCGCGGCGTTGTCCGGCTTGTTGATGGCGAGGGTCTTGGGCAGCACCTCGGCGAAGATGATGACCAGGACCGACATCACGCAGGTGGCGTAGAGCACGCCGCTCTTGCCGAACAGGGTGGTGAGCACGCTGGTGGTGAAGGCGGAAGCGCCGATCGCCACGATATTGTAGCCGATCAGCATGGCGCCGATGAAGCGCTCGCGGCTCGCCAGGATGGTGTTGACGAGGCGGGCGCGGACGTCGCCGGCATTCTCCAGGGCCAGCATCCGGGCCCGGGACGCGGCCGTGAAGGCGGTCTCGGCCCCCGCGAAGAAGGCCGAGAGCAGGAGCGAGATGACCACGATGCTCGCGGCCAGCCAGAGGTCGGTATGGGGTTCCATGCGCGCCGATGCCGGAGGATGTTTGAGCCAGAAGAACCGATGACCAGAATCGATGACCGGAACCGTCGACGACCACAACAGGGACAACCAAGGGCGATGACCGCCGGCGCCGGAGCCGCCCGCGACGACGGCGCGGGCCGGCGGTTCGGCGCCCTCACCCCTCGGCGATCAGCTCCCGGATACGCCCGGCCAGCGCCTCCATCACGAAAGGCTTCGTCAGCACCTGCATGCCGGGATCGAGGTAGCCGTTGCCCAGCACCGCGTTCTCGGCGTAGCCGGTGATGAACAGCACCTTCAGGCCGGGGCGCACGACGCGGCCGGCATCGGCCATCTGGCGCCCGTTCATGCCGCCCGGCAGGCCGACATCGGTGACGAGGAGATCGAGGCGCACGTCGGATTCGAGCACCTTGAGCCCGGCCGCCCCGTCCGCCGCCTCGATGGCGGTGTAGCCGAGATCCTCCAGCACCTCGGTGACCAGCATGCGCACGGTGGGCTCGTCATCGACGATGAGCACGGTCTGGCCCTGCTCGGCCCGGGGTGCATGGGCGAGATCGGCCTCCCCGTCCCGGGTCTCGGCCACCCCGTAATGGCGGGGCAGGTAGAGGCAGACCGTCGTGCCCTGGCCGATTTCCGAGTAGATCCGCACCTGGCCACCCGACTGGCGGGCGAATCCGTAGATCATCGACAGGCCGAGGCCGGTGCCCTCGCCGAGGGGCTTCGTCGTGAAGAACGGATCGAAGGCCCGGCCGATCACCTCGCGGGTCATGCCGGTGCCGGTATCGGTCACGCACAGGGACAGGAACTGGCCGGGCTCCAACTCGCGCTCGCGGGCCGCCCGGGCATCGAGCCACTTATTGGCCGTCTCGATGGTGATGCGCCCACCCTCCGGCATCGCGTCGCGGGCGTTGATGCAGAGGTTGAGCAGGGCGTTCTCGAGCTGGTTCGGATCGACCAGGGCGGTCCACAGCCCGGCCGCTCCCACCACCTCGATGGTCACCTGGGGGCCGACCGTGCGGCGCACCAGATCCTCCATGCCCGCGATGAGGCCGTTCACGTTGGTGGGCTTCGGATCGAGGGTCTGGCGCCGCGAGAAGGCGAGCAGGCGATGGGTCAGGGCGGCGGCCCGCTTGGCCGCGCCCTGCGCGGCGTTGATGTAGCGGTCGAGGTCGGTGACCCGCCCCTGCGCCATCCGGGTCTGGAGCAGCTCCAGGCTGCCCGAGATGCCGGTGAGCAGGTTGTTGAAATCATGGGCGAGGCCGCCGGTGAGCTGGCCCACGGCCTCCATCTTCTGCGCCTGGCGCAGGGCATCCTCGGTGCGGCGCTGGTCGGTGATGTCGCGCCCGATGAGGGTGAAGATCTCGCCGTCGGGGGCCGCCGTCCACATCACGATGCGGCGCTCGCCCGCCTTGGTGAAGACGCGGTCGACGAAGCCCGTCACGGTCTCGCCGCGGGCGAGGCGCCCGACCACCTCGGCCGTCTCGGCATGGTCGGCGGGATCGATCAACACGGCGAAGGGCCGGCTGAGCAGCTCCGCCTCGCTCCAGCCGAGGGTGAGCTCCCAGGCCGGGTTCACGGTCTTGAGGTAGCCGTCGAGCCCGGCGGTCCCCATCAGGTCGGTGGTGGTGTCCCAGATGCGGTCGCGCTCGCGGGTGCGGCGCTCGACTTGGCGCTCCAGGCTGGTGTTGAGGCGCGCGAGTTCGGCCGCGGCGGCCTTGCGGTCCTCGATGTCGGTGTTGGTGCCGACCCAGCGCTGGATGGTCCCGTCCGGCGCCCGGATCGGCTCGGCCCGAACCAGGAACCAGCGATAGGCGCCGTCGCTGCGCCGGATGCGGAACTCGGTCTCGTAGGGCCGGCTTTCGGCCAGGGCCGCGCCCCAGGTGGCGATCACCGCGGCGCGGTCCTCGGGATGGACGAGCCCGGCCCAGGCGGCGCCGTCGAGGCCCCCCTCCGCCACGCCGCTATAGGCGTAGACCTGAGCGTTGAACCAGTCGAGGTCACCCGCCGCCGAGGCGGCCCAGACGTGGATCGGCACCGCCTGCGCGAAGGCGCGGAACTGGGCGTCGCTGGCCCGGCGCGCGGCGGTGGCGCGGCTGCGCTCGGTGGCGGCCCGGGTGCGCTCGGCCACGTTGCGTATGAAGGCGAGTTCGTCCGGCGACCACGACCGGGCGGTGGCGTGATTGAGGTAGAGGAGCGCCACGAAGCCGCCGTGCTCGGTCAGCGGCATGTTGACGAAGGACTGCGCGCTGATCGCCTTCAGGGCCTCGGCGCCGGCGGCGGTACGCGGGTCGTGATCGGCATCGACGCAGATCACGGTCTCGCCGCGCTTGAGGTCCTCGATATACGAGCCGTAATCGCGAAACTGCAGGGTTCCGGCCAGACTCCGGATGCCGGGAGCGTTCCAGTCGCGCTCGATCACGATGGTCTCGGCCACCGGGTCGATGGTGCCGTAGCCGGCCCGGCTGACCCCCAGGGTGGTGCCGAGGATCTCCGAGGCCGCGAAGGCGATCTCGGCGGTGTCGTCGAGGTCGCGCAGGCGAGCGCCGAGTTCGGCCACGGCGATCCGCCGGGCTTCCGCCGCCCGGCGCTCGTCCATGTCGATGGCGAGGACAAAGAACCCCTCCACGATCCCGGTCTCGGTCCGGCGCGGAATGTACTGGATGGTGCAGGCGCGGCGCCGGCCGTCGCGGGTCGGAAGGAACCCGTCGACGATGATCGCCTCGCCGGCGAGCGCCCGGTCCATGAACGGGCGCCGCTCCGCGAAGGCTTCCGGCCCGAGCACGTCGCGCACGTGGCGGCCGGTCAGGTCCGCGCGGTCGCGCCCGAACCAGGCCTCGTAGTGGCGATTGTTGAAGCGGTAGACGTACGCACGGTCGATCGAGGCCACGAGCACCGGCAGCGCGTCGGTGATGAAGCGCAGTTCCGGTTCGGTGGGGGCCTTCGGCGGCTTGCCCTGTGCCTGCGGCGGCTCGCGCAGCCGGCCGATCTCGGCCTCCAGCGTCGCGACGCGGCGGCGCAGGGTCTCGACGTCGGCGGCGCTCAAGCGGCGCTCAATTCGTCGTCGAGGAAGGCGCGGACCGCCGCGCCGTCGATGCCGGGGGCGATGAAGCTCCGTCCGATGCCGCGGGCCAGAATGAAGGTGAGCGCCCCATCGCGGACCTTCTTGTCCTGCGCCATGGCCTCGACGAGCGCGTCGGCATCGCCGCAGCCACCCGGCACCGCCTGGAGCCGGGTCGGCAGGCCGGCCAGCGCCAGGTGGTTGGCGACGCGGCCGGCATCCTGGCCCGGGCACAGGCCGAGGCGGGCGGAGAAGCGGAAGGCGAGCGCCAGCCCGATCGCCACCGCCTCGCCGTGGACGAGGCGGGCGGATTCGTAATGCGTCAGGCGCTCAAGGGCGTGCGCGAAGGTGTGGCCGAGATTGAGCAGGGCACGCTCGCCGTCCTCGCGCTCGTCGCGCACCACCACGCCGGCCTTGGAGCGGCAGCAGATCGCCACCGCCTCGTCGCGCTCCGGCCCGCCCGCGAAGATTCCGGCCCAGTGCGCCTCGCACCAATCGAAGAAGGCGGCGTCGTTGATGAGGCCGTACTTCGCCACCTCGGCGTAGCCGGCCCGCATCTCGCGCTCCGACAGGGTGTCGAGGGTGGCGGTATCGGCCAGCACCAGGCGGGGCTGGTGGAAGGCGCCGATGAGGTTCTTGCCGTGGGGCGAATTGATGCCGGTCTTGCCGCCTACGGAGGAATCGACCTGGGCGAGCAGGGAGGTGGGCGCCTGGACGAAGCGCACGCCGCGCCGGAGCGTGGCCGCCGCGAACCCCGCGAGATCGCCCACGACCCCGCCGCCGAGCGCCACCACGAGATCGTTGCGCTCGACCCGATGGGCGAGCAGCCCGTCGCACACCGCCGCGTAGGTGGCGTAACATTTCGAGGCCTCGCCCGGCGCCACGGTGACGAGCCCGGAGCGCAGGCCCGCCGCCTCCAGGCTTCCCCGCAGCCTATCGCCGTAGAGGGCGGCCACATTGGTGTCGGACACGATCACGGCCGCCCTGGCCCCGAGGGCCGCGACGTGGCGGCCGGCTTCGTCGAGGAGGCCGCGCCCGATCAGAATGTCGTAGGCGCGCCCCTGGTCGAGGGGCACGCCGACGGTGAGGCGGTCGGTCACTGGGCGGCGATTCCTGGCTGGGAGGGTCGGTTCAGATAGGCGTCGAGGGCTTCCATGACGTCCTGCACCACTCGGTCGTGGGCGACGTCCCGGGAGATCACCTCCACGTCGGCGGTGGCGTAGACCGGATGGCGCTGGGCCATGAGCTGGCGCAGGGTCTCCTCCGGGTCCTCGGTCTGGAGCAGCGGGCGCCCGCCGCGCTTGCGCACCCGGCGCATCAGCACGTCGAGCTCGGCCTTGAGCCAGATCGAGACGCCGCCCTCGGCGATGCGGGCGCGGGTGGTCTCGCGCATGAAGGCGCCCCCGCCGGTGGCGAGCACCAGCGGGCCCTCGCGCATCAGCCGGGCGATGACCCGTTCCTCGCCATCGCGAAAGCTCGGCTCGCCGTAGATCGCGAAGATATCGGGGATCGTCAGCTTGGCCGCCGTCTCGATCTCGTTGTCGGCATCCTTGAACATCAGGCCGAGGCGCGTGGCGAGGCGCCGGCCGACGGTGCTCTTGCCCGCGCCCATGAGACCGACGAGCACGATCGACCGGTGACCGAGGGCCCGGCGCAGGCGCAGTTCGATCGGCTCGCCGCCGGTTGCGGCATCCGGCGGGTCGCCCGGGGGCGGGTCGCCGCCCTGAGAAGGGACTTCGGTCATCACGGACATCTGCACATCGTTGGGCGGGTCTTAGCGCGTTTTCCGGTGGGGGCGAAGCGTCTGGCGCCGGTCGCGCACGGGAATGCCGCGCCGCCTGTGGCCGCGAAGTCATTGCCATCGGCGCCCGCGCGTGATGCAACCCCAAGCTGGCCGTCCGCCGCACGTCGTCAGCCGCCCATGGCCTGCACGGGCATGCGGCCGCTGAAGCCAGTAGAAGCCACCTGCCCCCCGAGGCGCGCCCTTCGTCTTCAGCGCCGCACGATCGAGGTTCGTCCGAGTGCCGACCCTGTTCCGCTTCCTCGCCATCCTCGCCATCCTGGGCGGGCTCGCCTTCGCGGCGATGTTCGCGCTGGCGACCTTCGTGGTGCCGACACCGCGCGAGATGAGCGTGACCATTCCCGCCTCGAAGCTTCAGCCGCCGAACCGGTGACCCGGGCCATCCCGTCCGAATCCGGGGCCAGTCCCGACACGACGCCCGACACGACGCCCGATCCCGGCGAACGCCTCATCCGCGACTACCTCGACATGCTCGCCGCCGAGCGCGGGGCGGCCGCCAACACCCTCGCGGCCTACCGGCGCGACCTCTCGGACTATCTCGCCGCCCTGGCGCGCGGCGGCCACGACCCCGTCGCGATGGAGGCCGCCCCCCTCCGCGCCTATCTCGCCGACCTGGAGACGCGCGGCCTGTCGGCGGCCTCCGCGGCGCGGCGCCTGTCCTGCATCCGGGGCTTCCACCGCTTCCTTTATGCCGAGGGCCTCGCCGAGGACGACCCGAGCGCACCGATCGGTGGGCCGCGCCGGGTGCGGGCCCTGCCGAAGGTGCTGTCGGTGGCGGAGGTCGACCGGCTGCTCTCCGTGGCGCGCGAGGCCGCGGCCGGGGATGCGCGCGGCACCCGCATGCTGTGCCTGATCGAATTGCTCTACGCGACCGGCCTGCGCGTCTCCGAGCTGATCGCCCTACCCCGCGCGGCCGCTTCCACGACGGAGCGCTACCTGGTGGTCAAGGGCAAGGGAGGCCGCGAGCGGCTGGTGCCGCTCACCGAGATCGCCCGCGGCGCCATGCGCGACCACCTCGCCCACCTCGCCGGCGACGGCCCCTGGCTGTTTCCCGCCGACAGCGAGAGCGGGCACCTGACGCGGCAATCCTTCGCCCGGGACCTGAAGGCCGTGGCGAGCGCCGCCGGCCTCCGGGCCGACCGGATCAGCCCGCACGTGCTGCGCCACGCCTTCGCCAGTCACCTCCTCCAGAACGGCGCGGATCTCCGCATCGTCCAGGAACTCCTCGGCCACGCCGACATCTCGACGACGCAGATCTACACCCACGTCCTCGACGAGCGGCTGAAGAGCATGGTCCGCGACCTGCACCCCCTGATGGACGAGTGAGGCCGGGCGCTCAGGCCTCCGCCTCCTCGTGCAGGGTATCCTCGATGTAGAGCTGGGCCAGCAGCACCTTGGCCACCGCCATCAGCGGCAGGGCCAGCGCGATGCCCCAGAGGCCGAAGATCACGCCGAGCACGAGCTGGCCAGCGAAGATCGTGGCCGGCGGGATGTCGAGGGCCTGCTTCTGGATGAAGGGCGTGAGGCCGTAGCTCTCCAGGGTCTGCACCGCGAGATAGACGCCGAGCGCTCCGAAGAGCGCCGTGGTGCCGGAAGCGAGCGAGGCGAGCAGGATCACCACGCCGGCGATCAGCGGGCCGATGGTGGGGATGAAGGCCAGGAGACCGGCCT
This sequence comes from Methylobacterium sp. 37f, assembly GCF_023093475.1. Lineage (NCBI taxonomy): Bacteria > Pseudomonadati > Pseudomonadota > Alphaproteobacteria > Hyphomicrobiales > Methylobacteriaceae > Methylobacterium > Methylobacterium sp. 37f. The sequence goes on along the minus strand of NZ_JAGHKN010000007.1, from coordinate 72,638 downwards.
GGAGGCCGAGGATGAGGGCACCGCCGATGCCGAGAAAAGCGAGGCCGGCCCAGGTGCAGACGAAGATCACCGCCATGGTGATGAGCTGGCCGAACAACCAGTGCCGCAGGGTCTCGCCCATGCCGTCGAGGAGAGCGGTGGCCCGCTCCCGGTGGGCCGGCGGCACGAAGCGCACGAGACCGTCGCGATAGGCGCCCGGATCGGCCGCCACCGAGAGCCCCAGGAAGACGATGACCAGGGCGTTGCCCAGCGCGTTGAACAGGCCGATCACCACGGTGGCCGCCGGTCCGAGCACGCTGCCGGCATCCGACAGCAGGGAACCGGGGCTCTTCATCGCTCCCGAGGCAAGGCCGGCGAGGCCGCCGGGCTTCCGGTCCGGCGCGCCGGCATCGGCCTCCTCCGGGGCCTCCGAGTCGCCGGCCGCCTTGTCGCCGCCATCGGCCTTCAGGTCGCCAGCCTTGACGTCGCTGGCTTTGGCATCGCCACTACCCTTGCCGGGTGCGATCTGGGGCACGTCGATGCCGTATTCCTTGAGGCGATCCCGCACCGTGCCGGCCTGGGCCGCCACCGTCTGCCCGAGATCCCGGCCCTGCTGCACGATCGTGGCGCCGCCGAAGGCGATGAGGGCGAGGGTCAGGCCCGCCAGCACGAGGCTGACGAGGCTGAGGCGCAGGCCCCGGCTCGCCGGCAGCACCTGCCCGAGGAGACGGGTCAGGCCGTCGAGAAAGACCCCGAGGAGGATGCCGGCGAAGACCAGGAGCAGGGTCGAGGCCGCCATCCAGGCCAGGGCCAGCACGGCGACGAAAGCCACGACGGCGATGCCGGACACGGCGGGCGACCAGGATTGCGGACGCGGACCGGCGGAATCCGGTCGCAGGAAGGGGATGGCCATGGGCGGGTCGGGCTCCTGGGGTGCCTGGGGCACGCGTGTTCGTGGAGGACCCGTGGAGGATCCCCAGGCGGGGGGATGTCGCCAGCCACGCTTGAGTTCCGCTCCCGGATCGGGCGAGCGCCGGCTTTCGACGATCGCCCGAGTCTTGCCCAGCGGCAGTCTCGCCCAGCGGCAGTCTTGCCCAGAGGGAGTCTCGCCCAGCGGCAGTCTCGGCCGGCGGCCGCATCGGCCGATCGCCGCACTGGCGTTTCTACACCCAGCGCGCGGCGGCCGCGTCGTCGGCCTCGGTCGCCTCGACCCAGCCGCCCGTGGTGCCGTCGGCCAGGTGCTCGCGCTTCCAGAACGGGGCGCGCGTCTTGAGGTAATCCATCAGGAAGCTCGCCGCCTCGAAGGCCGCGACCCGATGGCTCGATGCGGTGACCACCAGGACGATCCCCTCCCCGGGGGCGACGAGGCCGTGCCGGTGGATCACGCACACGCCCTGGAGCGGCCAGCGCGCCCGGGCCGTCTCGACCACGCGGGCGATCTCGGCCTCGGCCATGCCGGGGTAATGCTCGAGTTCGAGCCCGGTCAGGCGTCCGCCCTCGTCGCGGCACAGGCCCGTGAAGGTGACGATGGCGCCCGCCCGGCCCCCGAGGTCGCGGGTGAGGCGGGCGATCTCGGCGCTCGCATCGAAGGGCGCGCTCTGGATGCTGACGTCGGGCATGGACCCTCCCCGTTGAACGCGCGTGACCGCGGGACGAAACCGGTTCGCCCGCCTCCGTGCAGGCTTCGGACCCGTCGGGCCGTCGTTCGGGTGGACCCGCGCGCGAAAACGGAACCCTTGACGGACGGCGACGAACCTGCCCTCACGGGCAGGGGCGCTCTATGCCCCCGAATGCCCGGCGACACCACCGGGATGCGAAGGACATTTTCGCCGTGACGCCAGAGCTGATCCTGCCTCATGACGGCCTCCTGCCGGTCTTCTCGGCCCGTCCGGTCTGGTGCGGCCGGGCCAGCACGGTGATCGGCGACGCCACCCTCGGGGCCCAGGCCTGGCTCGGCGACAACAGCGTCATCCGGGCGGACGGCGACCGCATCACCATCGGCGAGCGCTTCTGGCTCGGCCACCGCTCCACCGTGCACATCGCCACCAACACCTACCCCACCGTTGTCGGCGACCGGGTGACGGTGGGCCGCAACGCGGTGGTGCATGCCTGCACGGTCGGCTCGGACGTGGTGATCGAGGACGACGTCATCGTGCTCGACGGGGCGAGCGTCGAGAGCGGCGTGCTGATCGAGGCGGGCGCCACCGTGTTTCCCCGGGCGCATCTCGCCGCCGGCTTCGCCTATGCGGGCAGCCCCGCCAAGCCGGTGCGTCCGATCACCCTGCCGGAGATCGCCGAGCAGGCCGAGCGCCTGCGCGAGGCCTCCGGCGACCTGCCCGCGCTGCTCCCCGCCGACGCGGCCGAGCTGGAGCCCAGCGTCTACGTCGCCCGCACCGCACGCCTGCGCGGCCGCATCGCCCTCGGGACCGGGTCCAGCGTGCTGTTCTCCTGCGACCTCCATGCCGAGGTCGGCCCCATCGTGGTCGGCGCCAACACCAACATCCAGGACAACACCGTCATCCGGACACGGGGCGAGGGCGTCGTCCTCGGGCGCGACACCACCATCGGGCACAACGTCCGGCTCTCGGATTGCCGGATCGGCGCCCGCAGCCTCATCGGCATCGGCTGCGTCGTCGCCCCCGGCACGGTGGTGGCGGACGACGTGCTGCTGGCGGCCGGCGCCACCACCGACCCGGGCCAGCTGCTCGAGGGCGGCCATCTCTGGGGCGGGCGGCCCGCCCGCATCCTCGGTGCCCTCGACGCCGAGAAGCGCACGATGATGGCCCGCGTGGTCGAGGGCTATGTCGCCCACGGGGTCGCCTACCGCCAGGCGGAAGCCGCGCTGCCGTAACGTCTTGCCGTAACGTCCTGCGATCGCGCCCCCTGCGCCGAAGGTATTGCCACGCTGTAGGCGGCGTCTCCGCAAGACCGGAGACCGCCTTTTCTGTTTGCAGCACAGCAACGAACGCGGCGCGGCAACCCGCTTCTTTCGGGAACGCTTCCGGTCAGGCGGACGTTTTCCGGCCCTGAAAGCAGAGATGCCAGATGTCTCGGATATCAGAGACCTCGGATACGAGAGGTTTTGGGTACCAGATATCTCGGTGTCGCATGCAGTGGTGCAAGGAGTTCTTCATGAAAGCCGTCACGCTCGCCCTCGCCAGCACGATCGCCCTCAGCACGGCCGCCCTCGCCGCCGGTAGCGGTCCGGGTTCCGCCAACAATGCACCCGGCCAGGAGATGCAGCAGAACGGGTCGCAGTACGGCTCCCCCGGAGCCTCCGGCTACGCGCCGGGCCAGGAGAAGGGCACGACCACCGGTTCGACCGGCCGCTCCGGCATGTCCGAGACGGGGTCGACCTCGGCGCCGGGCGCCGCCAGCACGAAGTCCGGCAGCGGCAACCGCTGAGCCGATACGACGCGAGGGCCCGGATCGCTCCGGGCCTTCGCGTCGCTGTTGCCGCCATCCGTGGAGTTTCCTTCAGGCGGCCCGCACGGTGGCGCCTGTTAGGCGGCCCGCACGGTGGCGAGGAAGCGGTGCACCTCGGTGTTGAGGTGTTCGGACTGGCGCGACAGCTCCGAGGCTGCCCCGAGGACCTGGCTCGCCGCCGCCCCGGTCTCCTCGGCGGCCCCGGCGACACCCGCGATATTAGAGGTCACGGCTCCGGTGCCCATGGCCGCCTGGGCCACGTTGCGGACGATCTCCTGGGTGGCCGCCCCCTGCTGTTCGACCGAGGCCGAGATCGAGGTCGCGACGCCGCTGATTTCCTGGATGCGGGCCGCGATGCCGCTGATCGCCTGAACCGCCTGGGCGGTGGAGCCCTGGATCTGGCTGATGTGGCCGCCGATCTCCTCGGTGGCCCGGGCGGTCTGGTTGGCGAGCTCCTTCACTTCCGCCGCCACCACGGCGAAGCCGCGGCCCGCCTCGCCCGCCCGCGCCGCCTCGATGGTGGCGTTGAGCGCCAGCAGGTTGGTCTGGCCGGCGATCGAGGTGATCATCGTGACCACGTCGCCGATCCGGCCCACGGCCGCATTCAGGTTCTGCACGAAGGCCGCCGTCTGGGCCGCCTCCGCCACGGCCGTCTGGGCCATCGCCGCCGAACTGCCGACCTGACGCCCGATCTCCTCCACAGACGACCCGAGTTCCTCGGCCGCCGCCGCCACGGTGTTGACGTTGGAGGCCGCCTCCTCCGCAGCCGCCGCGACGCTGGTGGATTGGTTGGCGGTCTGGGTCGCGGTGCCGGCCATGCTCTGGGCCGTCGCCTGCAGCTCGGTGGCCGCGCTGGTGACCATGGTGATGATGCCGCCGACAGCGCCCTCGAAGCCATCGGCCATCGACCGCATGGCGGCCTTGCGCTGGGCCTCGGCGCCGGCGCGGGCCAGGACGGTCTCCTCCTCCAACACCCGCATGCGGATCAGCCCGTCCTTGAACACCTGCACGGCGTCGGCGATGCGGCCGATCTCGGTCGGGGCCCCCTGATGCGGGATGGTCACGACGAGGTCGCCCGCCGCCAGCGCCTGCATCGGCTGGACGACGGAGCCGATGCCTCCCGTCACGCCGCGGATGATGAGGAAGGCGGACACAGCCGACAGAACGACGGCGAGCAGGACGGCGGCGAGGCCCAGCGTCCGCGTCTGCTCGAAGACGTCCTTGCTGCGGGCCTGGGCCTGATCGGCGCCGTCATTGTTCAGGGTGGTGAGTTTCTCCAGTGCGCTCGAGGCGGCCCGGCGGATCTGCAGGCCCTGGGTCTCGTATAACGTGACGGCCTCGGTCTTCTGCCCCTTGCGGGAGAGATCCAGGATGGCCTGACGCACCACCAGGAAGTTCGCCGACGCGCGGACATACGCATCGTAGAGCGCCCGCTCCTCCGGAGAGCTGATCATCGGCTCGTAGGCGGCCCGCTTCTCGGCGACCTTCTTGTCGAAGCGCTCGAGATCCGCCTCGATCGAGGCGACCAGCTGCGGTTCGGTGGCCTGCGCGTGCCGCAGGATGACGGCGCTGGTCCGGGCCGTCAGCGTGTCGATCTCGCCGAGCGTCCGGATGCTCGGAAGCCAGTTGGTCTCGATCTCCACGCCGCGCGCGCGCATGCGCTCGGTTCCCAGAAGTCCGAGGACGCCCACGCCGACGACGAAAACTGTCAGCAGGGAGAACGCCGCGATCAGGCGGACCCGAATGGACATATTCTTGAAGGACACGACCCACCTCATCCCGACGGCAGATCAGCTCGAATCTGCATGCGCGGCCGAGAACAACTGACATGCAAAGCTTAAAACATTGCTTTTGCAGATGGATACTTTCTACTATCGGTTGCATTCTGGGAAACTACAAATCAAACCAAATCATCGCTCAGGTTACATCGGCTCGGAGCGTGGCCGGTGACGACCGATGTCGCTGCCCGCGAGGCGCATCCGCGCCGAAGGGTCTGATGAATGTTGTCGAGGCCTGTATCCGGCGGTGATGCAACGAGACGTCCCGGATCGCAGGGGCGCCGCCGATCCCGACAATTGGAACGGTCCCCTTCACGCCTTCGTGATGGCCTGCGGACGAGGATCGGCGCCATGGCCATCGACATCCTCACGCCGCGCGTCCTCGCCTCGGCCGTCGCCCTCGGGGGGGTGATCACCATGATGGCCGCCCCCGAGCCGAGCTGGCATTCGGTGGGCATCGGCCTCGCCTGCCTCCTGGCCTTCGGGGGGCTGTCGCTGCTTTCCGCCCTCGGCCCGGATCAGGCCGAGCCGCGCCGGACGCTGATCCGCCCGCGCAAGGGGCGGCGCAGCGTCGTGGCGCACGCGGAGCGGGAGACCTTCACGCGCATCGCCCCGGACGATGCCCTGCTGAGACTTCCGCCGCCGCGCGGCCTGAACGATCCCCATCCGGCCCTGTTCAAGGGCCTGCACGTGCGACGCAGCGGGTCTTCCCGCTGATCCTGCGGGTCTCGTTCAGACGTCGTGCGGGCTCGGGCCCGCCGAATCCGCCAGGAAGCGCCGGACCAGGAGGCGGGCGAGGTCGCGCGGGGCTTCGGGCGTCAGCACCGCGAGCTTGCGCGAGGTCGAGAGCGAGGCGAGGCCGTGCAAGGCGGCCCACAAGGTGGCCACGGCCTGGCGCCGTTCCACGGGGTCGGTGATCAGCGGAGCGAGCACGCGGTCGACGAGGTCGGTGGTCTGCCCCAGGGCCTCGGCGTACCAGTCCGGGAAGCGGCTGTCGGGGGCCAGCTGGTGCTCGAAGACGAGGCTCCAGACCTGCGGATCGGCGGCCACGAAGGCCAGGTAGGCGTCGGCCAGGCCCAGGGCCGCGTCGAGCGGCGGCGCCTCGGGCGCGACGGCCGCCTCCAGGGTCGCATGCAGACGCGCCAGGGTGCGGGCATTGACCCGCATCACCACCGTGTCGAGGTCGCCCACCGCGTTGTAGATCGAATTCGGCGCGTAGCCGATGGCGCCGGCGAGCCGCCGCATGCCGAGCCCGCGCAGGCCCTCGTGCCGCACGAGGGATTCCGCCGCCTTCGTCACCAGCCCCAGGAATTCCTCCCGGTTGTGCTCACCGCGCGGGCCGGTCCCCCGCTTCTCTGCGCGTGCCATCGCGGCTCGCCCTCCTCTTCCAATCTGCGCCGATCCCTGCCGATCCCGGACCGCGTGCGTCTCCGCACCGGACCATCGCGCAGCATTGCACGGTGTGCAATCCGCAGATTGAACGCCGGCCGTGACCGAGATATGTTTTGAACACCGTACAAAGAATGTCCGGTTCAGCATTTGACGGTATGGCGCCGGGCAGGCAGTCATGCCTCGTTTCGATCAGCGCCGCGTCGCTCGCGCCTCGTCTCAACGTTGCGTCGTCCGAGGAGACCTCCATGTTTCGTACCTTGATGACGACGCGCCGGTTCGCACCGCTGTTCTGGTGCCAGTTCTTCTCGGCCTTCAACGACAACTTCCTCAAGAACGCGCTCGTGTTCCTCATCCTGTTCCAGGTGGGCGGCGCCGGCGGCGGTTCGCCGATGCTGGTGACCCTGGCGGGCGCCGTGTTCATCGGCCCGTTCTTCATCCTGTCGGGTCTCGGTGGCCAGATGGCCGACCGCTACGACAAGGCGCTGATCGCCAAGCGGCTGAAGTTCGCCGAGATCTTCGCCGCCGCCGCCGCCGCCCTCGGCTTCTGGATGCACTCGGTGCCGGTGCTGTTCGTGGCCCTCGGCCTGTTCGGGACGATCGCGGCCCTGTTCGGGCCGATCAAGTACGGCATCCTGCCGGACCATCTGCGCCGGGACGAACTCACCGCCGGCAACGCCCTGGTGGAAGCCGCGACCTTCCTGGCCATCCTGCTCGGCACCATCGTGGCGGGCCTCGCCACCGCCATGGGCGGCGGAGCCCTGGCCTTCAGCACCATGATCATGGTGTTCGCGATCCTGTGCTGGCTCTCGGCCCGGGCGATCCCCTCCACCGGCGAGGCCGCCCCGACGCTGCGCATCGATCCCAATGTCGCGCGTTCCACCGGCGGTCTCCTGCGCGACCTGTGGGGCGACACGCGGCTGTGGCGCGGCTCGCTGATCGTGAGCTGGTTCTGGCTCGTGGGCGCCGTGATCCTGTCGCTGCTCCCCGTCCTGGTGCGCCAGAGCCTCAATGGCTCGGAGACCGTGGTGACCACCCTGCTGGCGGTCTTCTCCATCGGCATCGCGGTGGGGTCGGGCCTCGCCTCCTGGCTCGCCAGCGGCCGCATCGTGCTGCTGCCGACCCCGATCGGCGCCCTGTTCATGGGCCTGTTCGGCCTCGACCTCGCCTGGACGGTGGCGCACCTGCCCCCGGTCTCCGGCGCTCCCCTGGGGGCCTGGGACTTCCTCACCACGGGCACGGGCCTGCGCGTCACCCTCGACCTGTTCGGGCTGGCCGTGGCGGGCGGGCTCTACATCGTGCCGTCCTTCGCCGCCGTGCAGGCCTGGACCGACAAGGACAAGCGCGCCCGCGTCATCGGCGCCGTCAACGTGCTCACCGCCGCCTTCATGGTGGCGGGGGCGCTGGGTCTCGCCGCCCTGCAGGGCGCCGGCTGGTCGATGGCCACGCTGCTGGCCCTGCTCGGGGTGCTCAACCTCGTGGCGGGCGCGGTCATCCTGGCCGTGCTGCCGACGAGCCCCTTCCGCGATTTCCTGTCGATCCTGTTCCGGGCCTTCTACCGCCTGGAGGTGCGCGGCCTGGAGAATGTCGAGAAGGCCGGCCCCAACGCCATCGTCGCCCTCAACCACGTCTCCTTCCTTGACGCGCCGCTGGCGCTCTCGCTCCTTGACCAGGAACCCGTCTTCGCCGTCGATCACGGCATCGCGCAGCGCTGGTGGGTGAAGCCGTTCCTGGCGATGACGAAGGCGATGCCGCTGGATCCGACCCGGCCGCTCGCCACCCGCACGCTGATCAACGCGGTCAAGAACGGCGAGACGCTGATCATCTTCCCCGAGGGGCGCCTCACCGTCACCGGGAGCCTGATGAAGGTCTATGACGGCGCCGGGCTGATCGCCGACAAGTCCGGCGCCATGGTGGTGCCGGTGAAGATCGAAGGCCTGGAGAAGACGATCTTCTCGCGCCTGTCGAAGACCCAGGTGAAGCGGCGCTGGTGGCCGAAGGTCACCGTCACGATCCTGTCGCCGGTGGCCCTGAGTGTGGACCCGGCCCTCAAGGGCAAGGCCCGCCGGCAGGCGGCGGGCGCCGCCTTGTACGGAATCATGTCCGACCTCGTCTTCCGCACCGCCGACATCGATCGCGGCCTGATGCAGGCCCTCATCGACGCGGGCGACCGCCACGGCTGGCGCCGCATCGCCGTGGAGGACCCCATGGGGCGCCTGAGCTATTCGCGCCTGGTGATGGGCGCCAACATCCTGGGGCGAAAGCTCCAGGGCCTCGGCGCCCCGGGCAAGCCGCTGGGCGTGATGCTGCCGAACGCCAACGGCGCGGCGGTGACGCTGTTCGCCCTGGCCTCGGCCGGGCGGGTGCCGGCCATGATCAACTTCTCGGCGGGGGCCGCCAACATCCTGTCGGCCTGCCGGACCGCGGAGGTCGACACCATCCTGACCTCGCGCGCCTTCATCGAGAAGGGCCGCCTAGGCCCTCTCGTCGAGGCGATCAAGGGCGCCGTCACCCTCGTCTACCTGGAGGAGATCCGGGCCGGGATCAGCACGGGCGACAAGCTCCGGGGCTTCCTCGCCAAGCGCGCCCCCCTGGTGGCGAGGGCCGGCGACGACCCGGCCGCGATCCTGTTCACCTCCGGCTCGGAGGGGGCGCCCAAGGGCGTGGCGCTGGCCAACCGCAACATGCTGGCCAACACCGCGCAGGTGGCGGCCCGGATCGATTTCGGACCGAGCGACAAGGTGTTCAACGTGCTCCCGGTCTTCCACGCCTTCGGGCTGACGGCGGGACTGGTGCTGCCGCTGGTCTCCGGGGTTCCGGTCTACCTCTACCCCTCGCCGCTGCATTACCGGATCGTGCCCGAACTCATCTACGGCTCGAACGCCACCGTCCTGTTCGGCACCGACACCTTCCTGGCCGGCTACGCCAAGACCGCCCATTCCTACGATCTGCGCTCGCTGCGCTACGTCGTGGCCGGGGCCGAGGCCGTGAAGGATTCCACCCGCAAGACCTGGGGCGAGAAGTTCGGCCTGCGCATCCTGGAGGGCTACGGCGTCACCGAGTGCGGCCCGGTGGTCGCCCTCAACACCCCGATGTTCAACCGCTTCGGCACGGTCGGGCGCCTGCTGCCCGGCCAGGACTGGCGCCTGGAGCCGGTGCCGGGCATCGAGGAGGGCGGGCGCCTGTCGCTGCGCGGCCCCAACATCATGCTGGGCTATCTCCGGCCCGAGCGCCCCGGCACCATCGAGGCACCGCCCGGAGGCTGGCACGACACCGGCGACATCGTCGCCATCGACGCCCAGGGCTTCGTGACGATCAAGGGCCGCGCCAAGCGCTTCGCCAAGATCGCCGGCGAGATGGTGTCCCTGGCCGGCGTCGAGGCCATCGCGGCCGAACTCTGGCCCGACACTCCGAGCGCCGTCGCCGCCGTGCCGGATGCCCGCAAGGGCGAGCGGCTGGTGCTGTTCACCGAGCGCAAGGACGCCACCCGCGCCGCCTACCAGACTTTCGCCAAGGGCAAGGGCGCGCCTGAGATCGCGATCCCCGCCGAAGTGGTGGTGCTCGATCGCGTGCCCATGCTGGGCACCGGCAAGGTCGATCAGGTCAGCGTGGTCAAGCTCGCCCACGAGCGGGCCTCCGGCGAGGCGCCCGCCGCGGCCTGAGACGGCGGGATGTCCGGCCCGGGCGAGGATTCGGCCGGGCGCCGAACCCCGATGCACCGTCTCGGATTCACCGCCTCGGATTCCCAGCGTGCGGGACGTCCGAGGCGGACCCGCCCGGCCGGGTCCGGTTCCGCTCCGGGCTCGGCGCGGCACGTCCGGGTACCGGTTTGGGACGCCGAGACAACAGATTTGGACTCCCAGACCAGCCGGCCGACTCAACCTGGCCGCGCAATCGTCTATGTTGCTGCAGAGGCTGGCGGTCCCGCAACGGGGTCCCCGCGGCAAGACGAGATCATGGATGCGCGTGGCGCATCACGCTGGGTCTCGGCAGATGGCAAAAGGCGTCATGAGCGCGGACATCCACACGATCCCGATGCGCGGCGGCAAGACGGGCACCGATGCGGCCCCAGCGGCGGCGCATGCGTCGGATCGGGCCGTCGCCCAACTGCGTCCCGCGACGCCCCCCACAGGCACGGCCATGTCTCGCACCCTTCAGCAGGCTCGGAGAAGGCTTACGATCGTGACGGAACAGACTCATCCCGAGGCATTCGCCCGCCACTCCCTATCCCAGGACACCCGGTCTCTGGAGACGTCCTCCAACGAGGCGAGCCCGTATGATGCGGATATGGACGATCTGGACATGGACGAGGCCGACATGGGCATGACGAGCGACGACGATGCGCGCTCGGATGCCCCGGGCCGGGACGACGCGTCCGCGACGTTCACCGGGCGGGAGGACGCACCCCAGGCGCTCCGTCGCCGCGGACCGCTCGTCACCCGCTGGATCGGCTTCTCGGCCCAGCGCCGGCGGGCTCGGGAGCGGACGAATCGCCTGCAGCATCACGACACCGGCGCGGCGCGGTCCGGCTCCTGAAACCCGCAGCCCGCGCCCCGGCCCTCAGCGGCGCCGGCTGCGGGTGGGAAGGACCAATGCTTCGATGACGTTGCGCAGCTCGGTTTGGCGCTGCGCGGCGTCGGTGACCTGATCGTCAAGGCCGAGCCTCCAGGCCAGGTCCCGCCGGTTGGGTTCGCGATGCAGCGCCTCCACCAAGTCGGCCTGGGCCTCGATCGCGCTTCGGTCGCGCGCCAGCCCGGCCTCGACCAACCCGTCGGCCTGCCGGCGCAGGGCTCCGCCGACCTCGTCGAGGCCGATCTCGGGGTGGTACTGCACGCCCCAGAACGTCCCGCCATCGTGCCGGATTTCGGCCGCCTGAACCACGGTGCTGCGGTTGACCGCGAGCAGGACGGCGCCGTCCGGAAGCGTCTCGACCTCGTCAGTATGGATGCTGGGCGCATCGTAGGCGGCGGGCCGCCCCTTCAGGAGCGGATGGGACCGTCCCGCCTCGGTCGGCGTGATGCGGCGCGCGAACCCCGCCTCGGGGCCGTTGCGGTTCTGCCGGACCGTGCCCCCCGCCGCCACCGTCGCCAGTTGCAGCCCGGCACAGGAGCCGAAGGCGGGTGTTCCCGCCGCGAAGGTCGCGCTCATGAAGGCCAGGGACCGTCGGACCTCGGGCGTCTCCTCATAGAGATGCAGCGGCGAGCCGGACAGGAAGACCGCATCGTAGCCGGCTAGGCTCTCGCCGAACGGCAGGGCGCCGTCGGCATCGGCCGGCTTGATCCTGTGGCAGGTCGCCCCCGGGGCGAGCTGGTTCAGCATCGCCACGTAGGTCTCGCCGGAGGAGCGCCCGACGCTGTCGCGACGCTCTTCGCGGGCCTCCGGCGGCTCGCTCTCGGCGACGAGGAAGCGGAGCCCTGATGGCGATGCTGGCAAGGGACGGATGCTCCGGGGAGACATTCCCCGGAAACCCGAACCGGTGACCGCCACCGGTGTTCCCGGGCGGGCGGACCTGCCGCAGGGCGAAGGGCCGGAGAATTCCGGGTCCGCGACGGGCCGGGACCGGACGCCCCTCCGCGGTCTCAGAGGAACTTGGCGGGATCGGGGTTCGACGGGGCCGGCTTCACGTCCGACCGGTTCCACCAGCCGCCGCCGAGGGCCTGGAACAGGGCGGCGGTGTCGGCATACTGATTGGCCCGGGCGCCGGCCGACGTCACCAGGGCCGAGAGGTAGGATTGCTGCGCGATCAGCACCTGCGTGCTGTTGAGGGCGCCGGCGGCGTATTGCTTGCGGATCAGCCCCAGGCTCTGGCCCGTCGCCCGCTCGGCGGCCGAGGCGGCCGCCACCGCCTGGGCATCGGACTGGAGCGCGCGCAGGGTGTCGGCGACGTTCTGGAAGGCGCCGATCACCACGGCGCGGTACTGGGCCTGGGCCTGAGCCAGCGTTTCCTCCGCCGCGCGCTGGCGCCGGAACAGGGTTCCGGCATCGAAGATCGGCTGGGCCACGGTGCCGACGATGCCGTAGAACGAGGCCGTCGAGGCCGCGAGCTGGGCGATCCGCACCGCGCTGGCCCCGCCATTGGCGGTGATGTTGAATTGCGGCAGGCGGTTGGCCACCGCGACGCCGATTGCGGCGCTGGCCTGCTGGACGTTGGCCTCCGCCGCCTTCACGTCCGGACGCTGCTGAACGAGGCGCGAGGGCAGACTGACGGGCAGGCGGGTCGGCAGGCGCAGGGAGGCCAGGGTGAAGGTGGCGGCGATCTCCTCGCTCGGCAGGCGCCCGACCAGCGCGGTGAGCAGGTTGCGCTGCTGGGCGAGCTGCTTCTCCAGCGGCGGCAGCAGCTGCATCGAGACCGAGAGGGCGGCCTGCTGCACCACCACGTCGGCCCCGGCGATCTGCCCGAGGGAGAGCTGCTTGTTGTAGAGGGTGAGGACTTCGGTCTGGGCCTGGATCACCTTGCGGGTGGCGTCGATCTGCGCCCGCAGCGACGCCTCCTGGATCGCCGCCAGCACCACGTTCGTGGTCAGGGTGAGGTAGGTCGCCTCGAGCTGGAAGCGCTGGTTCTCGGCCTGGGCCTCCAGCGACTCGATCTGGCGCTGGTTGCCGCCGAACACGTCGGGGGTGAACGAGACCGTCACCTGCGGCGTGTAGAGACTGTAGAAGAGCTGCCGCGTGTCGTTGAGCGGCCCCTGCAGGGCGCCGCCGGGCGCCTTCTGGCGCGAGCCGAGGCCGTTGGCACCGACCACCGGAAACAACGTGCCGCGCTGCGCCTCCACGTTCTCCTGGGCGATCCGGAGCGACGCCTGCGCGGCGTCGAGGTTCGGGTTGTTGGCCAGGGCTTCGGCCACGAGGCGGTCGAGGGCGGGCGAACGGAACAGGGTCCACCACTGCCCGGGCACGTCGGCGCCGGACACGAAGGTCTGGTCGGCCGAGCCGCCGTGGACGGTGCGGACGGCGTCGGCGGCGGTGGGGTTGCCGAGCGGCTCGCGGGTGTAGCGGATGGCGGGCGGATCGGCGGGCGGCACGTAGTCCGGCCCGACCATGCAGCCGCCGACCGCACTCAGGGCCAGGGCGGCGAGGCCGGTGCGGACCATCGGGCGCAGGCTCGGCGCCCGGCTTGGCCGGAGCTTGATCTCGGGGGATGCCGCCATGGTGTCGGAGATTCCTGTCGCCGTCCGAGGCGGTAGAGGTGCCGGGCCGGCACCGAAGTCAACGCGGGCCTTCGCCGGCCCGGAGAAGCGTGATCGCGTCCTCATGCGGACTCGACCCGGGCGGCCGCGCGGGCGGCCGTCGGCGACAGGGTCGCGGCCGGGACCCGGCGCGAGAACAGCGCGATCAGGATCGGCACCACCACCAGGATGAGGATCGGGGCGAGCAGGATGCCGCCGACCACCACCAGGGCCAGAGGCTTCTGCACCTGCGAACCGATGCCGGTGGAGATCGCCGCCGGCAGCAGGCCGACGCAGGCGGCCACGCAGGTCATCATCACCGGCCGCATGCGCACGTTGGCGGCCTGCCACACCGCCTCGGCCCGCCCCCAGCCGTCCTCGAGAAGCTGGTTGTAATAGGACAGCAGGATGACGCCCTCCATGGTCGAGATGCCGAAGAGCGCGATGAAGCCGATCGCCGCCGAGATCGAGAACGGCGTCAGCGTGAGGACCAGCGCGAAGATGCCGCCGATCATTGCCATCGGGATCACGCTGAGCGTCAGCGCCATGTCGGTGACGGAGCTGAAGTTGACGTAGAGCAGCAGGGCGATCAGCCCGATCGTCACCGGAACCACGAGGGTCAGGCGCTGCACGGCGTCCTGCAGGTTGGTGAACTGTCCGACCCATTCGAGGTGGAACCCGGCCGGCAGGGTCACGTCCTGGACGATCCGGGCCTGGGCCTCCAGCACCGCGCCGCCGAGATCGCGGCCGCGCACGGAGAACTTCACCGGAATGTAGCGCTCCTGGTTCTCGCGGTAGATGAAGGCGGCGCCCGAGACGAGCTCGACCGTGGCGATCTCGGACAGCGGCACCTGGATCACGCCGCCGGCCGGGTTCGCCGCCCCGACGGTGATGTTGCGGATGGTCTCCAGGCTGCGCCGGTATTGCGGGGCGAGGCGAATACGCATCGGGAAGTGACGGTCCGAGCCGTATTCGTAGAGGTCGCCCGCCGTCTGCCCGCCGATCGCCGCCTGCACGGTGGTGTTGACGTCTCCCGGCGAGAGGCCGTAGCGCGCGGCCTTGCGCCGGTCGATGTCGATCCGCACCGTGGGCTGCCCCAGGGAGGCGAACACCGCGAGGTCGGTGATGCCGGGGACCTTCGCCAGGCTGGCCTTGATCGCCTCCGCCGTCTTCGTCAGGTCGTTGAGGTCGTTGCCGTAGATCTTGACCGAGTTCTCGCCCTTCACGCCCGAAGCGGCCTCCTGGACGTTGTCCTCGATGTACTGGGAAAAGTTGAACTCGATGCCGGGGAAGGCCTCGTCCAGCTTGGCCGCGAGGTCGCGGACCAGCCCTTCCTTGTCGAGGCCCTTGCGCCAGGTGTCGAACGGCTTCAGGGGCGCCAGGATTTCGACGTTGAAGAAGCCGGTGGCGTCGGTGCCGTCATCCGGGCGGCCCTGGTGCGACAGCACCGTCACCACCTCGGGCACCTCGGCGATGATCTTGCGCAGGCGCTCGACGGAGGCGTTGCCCGCCTCGAGGGAGATCGAGGCCGGCATGGTGCCGCGGATGTAGAGATTGCCCTCCTCGAGTTTCGGCAGGAACTCGAGGCCGAGGGTCCGGGCGGCGATGCCGGAGGCGCCGAGCAGGGCGGCCAGCAGGAGGAGCGACAGCACCTTGTTGCGCAGGCCCAGGCGCAGGATCCGCACGTGGCCGAAGCGCAGCAGGCGCACGATCAGCGTGTCGCGCTCCTCCACGCGCTTCGGCAGGATGAGCGCCGAGAGCGCGGGCGACACCGTGAAGGTGGCCAGGAGGCCGCCGATCAGGGCGTAGGCGTAGGTCTTGGCCATCGGCCCGAAGATGTGGCCCTCGACGCCCGTCAGGGTGAAGAGCGGCAGGAAGCCGACGATGATGATGGTGGCCGAGAAGAAGATCGCCCGGTTCACCTCCGCACCCGCGATCGCGATGGTGCCGAGCCGCCCGGTCAGGCCACCCGGCGGAGGCTGATCCTCGGAATGCTCGGGTTCGGCCAGATGCCGGAACACGTTCTCGACCATGATCACGGTGGCATCGACGATGAGGCCGAAATCGATGGCGCCGAGGGAGAGGAGGTTGGCCGAGTCCCCGCGCAGGACCAGGATCAGGATGGCGAAGCCGAGGGCGAACGGGATGGTCGCCGCCACGATGACCGCGCTGCGCAGGCTCCCCAGGAACAGCCACTGCACGACGAAGACCAGCACCACGCCGGAGACGAGGTTGTGCATCACCGTATGGGTGGTGGTGTGGATCAGGCCGCTGCGGTCGTAGATGCGCTCGACCCGCACGTCGGGAGGCAGGATGCCGCTGGCGTTGATCTTGTCGATCTCGGCATTGACCAGACGCAGCGTCGGCAGGCTCTGCCCGTCCCGGCTCATCAGGACGATACCTTCGACAATGTCGTTGTCGCCGTCATGACCGACGATGCCGAGGCGCGGCGCGTGCGAGACCCGGACCTCGGCGACGTCGCGGACCAGCACCGGCACGCCGTTGACCTGCGTCAGCATCGTGTCGCGGATGTCGTCCATGTCGCGGATGAGGCCGATGCCCCGGACCACGGCCGATTGCTCGCCCACATTGAGGGTCTGGCCGCCGACATTGATGCTTGAATTGTTCAGCGCCGTGACGAGCTGGACCAGGGTCAGGCCCTGGGCCTGGAGCCGGTTGAGGTCGACCGCGATCTCGTATTCCTTGGTCCGGCCGCCGAAGGCCGTCACGTCGACCACGCCGGGGATCGCCTTGAACCGGCGCTGCAGCACCCAGTCCTGCAGGGTCTTCAGGTCGGTGGAGGAGTATCCCTTCGGACCCGTCACCTTGTAGCGCATGATCTCGCCCACGGGGCTCGTCGGCGAGATCTGCGGCTGAGCGCCGTTGGGCAGGGGCGGCAGCTGCGCCAGCCGGTTGAGCACCCGCTGCAGGGCCTCCTGGTAGGTGAAGGCGTAGGTGAACTGCACCTTCACGTCGGAGAGGCCGAACAGCGAGATGGTGCGCACCACGGTGGCGTTGGGAATGCCGGCGAGCTGCACCTCCAGCGGGATGGTGATGTAGCGCTCGATCTCGTCGGCGGATTGCCCGGGATTCTGCGTGATGACGTCGACCAGCGGCGGCACCGGATCGGGATAGGCCTCGATGTTGAGCTGGGTGTAGCTGGCATAGCCGAGCGCCAGCATCGCCACGAACAGCAGGAACACCAGCACGCGCTGGCGCAGGGCGAAGACGATGAGGCTGTTCATGGCGGATTGTTCATGGCTGGCTGTTCATGGCTAGCTGTTCATGTGGGAGGGGCGTGCGGCCCCTCAGGAGGCCTTGTCGCCGCTCGTCGCCCGATCCATGAACACGGCACCCCGGGTGACGATCGACTCGCCGGCGGAGATCCCGTCCGTCACCTGCGCCATGCCGCCGGCGGTGAGGCCGAGGGTGATGTCGCGGGCCTCGATGGCGCCGTCGGGCCGGGCGACCCAGACATGCGCGCGGGCGCCCTCGTAGACGATGGCGCCCGTCGGCACGGCCGGCGTCGACTGCTCCGGCCCGGTGAAGAGGGTGAAGCTGGCGAACATCTCGGGCTTCAGGATCTGGTCCGGATTCTCGACCTGGCTGCGCACGGCGAGGCGGCGGGTCGCCGGATCTAGGCTGGCCGCCAGGTAGTCGACCCGCGCCTTGAAGACCCGGTCTCCGAAGCCCGCCACCGTCGCCGCGACCTCCTGGCCGATCCGGACCCGGGGGATCTCGCTCTCGCGCACGTTGGCCACCAGCCACACCGTCGAGAGGTCCCCGATGACGAAGACCGGGTCGCTGGAACTCGACAGGTACTGCCCGAGCCCGACCTTGCGCTGGACGATGGTGCCGGCGATCGGCGCCCGGATCTGGGTCTCGGAACTCAGGGTGCCTTTCTTTTCGTAGGCGGCGATCTCCGCATCGGTCTTGCCGAGCAGGCGCAGGCGGTTCTTCACCGCATCCAGGCTGGCCTCGGCGGTCCGCAGGTCGCTCTGGGCCCCGATCACGTCGTTCTGGGCCGCCTGATAGTCCTTCAGGGCCACCGCCCTGGCCTGGAACAGCTCCTGCTGCCGGGCCGCGATGGTCTGGTCCAGCTTCAGCAGGGCAGTCGCCTTGGCGATCGTGTTGAGTGCGGCCTGGTAGTCGCTCTGGGCCTGGAGCATGTCGGTCGCCTCGAGGGTGAGGAGGACGTCACCCGCTTTCACCTCGTCGCCCGCCCGCACCAGAACCTTCGTCACCCGTCCGGCATACGGCGAGGTGACGGGCACGTTCTCGTCGTCGTTGAGGGCGATGCGGCCCTCCGCCATGCCCTCGGGCCGGAAGCTCCGCACCGTCACGGGCACGATGCCGAGGGCAGCGCGCTGCGCCGGGCTGGGACGGAAGACACGGGCCACCGGCGCGGCCCGCGTGCGGACGACATCCGCAGCCGGGGCATCTGGCGCGGCGAAGGGCGCCCGGATCGAGGCCCCGGCCCAGGTGATGAAGCCCAGGGTCGGGCCGGGCCAGATTCCGGCGGCCACGACGGCGCCGGTCAGCAGCCCGAGGGGAATGACGATCCTGGCGATCGCACGGGGTGTCCTGGTCATCAGGCGCAATTTCGTTTCGGGTTGGTCGTGGAGCGGCATCCGGAGCGATCGCGGATCAGGCGAACGCCACCCCGGACGAAGGCGTCAGGCGAAGGTCGGGGGCGCGTCACCGTCCCGGATCGTCGTCCCGGATCGGCGCGGAGCCGCAATCCGGCCAGCCCCAGGTCCGAGATGGGACCGGGAATCGGAGACACGGCCGCACCGGGCGACGCCATAGCGGGTCCGCACTCCATTTGCGTGACATGGTTCGAGGCGCCCACCACCGATCCGGGCATCCGCAGGACCGTCGCCGGTGCGCGAGCGGGATGGCTGCCGGGGGGCGCGTGTCGTCGAAGCCGGGATCGGAGACATGATGGAGTCCGGCTCCGTCGATCGGACCGGTCGCACCGGCGAATCATGCGCGTTTCACGTGACGCCTCCCAGACGGGAGGGTATCTGCCAGACAAGTTCAGGAATAATCCCGGCAAAAACCGCTTCCCGGTCGATTAACATGCGTTGATGCATCCTTGCATCACGACTCTCGAAATCGTGCTCGAAATCCGTTGGCGCGGCACGCATGATTCAGGGCGTTGCCCGGAAGGAATAGGTCGCGCCGACTCCGACCGAGACGTGATCGACCGACCCGAAGCGCTGGACGATCGGACTGCGGGCGGCGTCGAACAGCAGCCGGTCGTAACGGGCATAGACCAGGGTCTGCCAAGCCTCCGACCAGTCATACGCGACGGCGCCCCCGATTCCGGCCGAGCGGAGGCCGCCCTTCGGATCGTAGGATGCGAGACCTGGTGCGCGCCCCGAAACGCCGAAATCAATGCGCTGGGACGCGGCGTCGGCCAGCACAAGGCGCGGGCCCGCGCTCAGGGTGAAGCGCCCGAACCGGCCGATCGCGTCGCCCGCGAGCTTGATCTGGATACCGTCACGGGCGCGGACGCCCTGGGTCACCTCGGCGCGCAGGCGCAGGGTCTCGTCCGCGAACCACAGCTCTCCGAAGACGCCGAGCCCCACCGTGAGGGGCACCGTCGGCAGGCCCGGGGTGAAGTGGACATCCCGCGCCGAACGCCCCTCCCGCAGGTCGATCACCGGGCCCATCCGCACGGCGCCCGCCTCGACCAGGGTGGCGTCGAGGCCATCGTCCGGCGACCACCATTCGGGCGCTTCCCCGGCCCGGCGGAACGACAGGTAGGGCAAGCCCCAGAGCGACGTCCGGTCCGAGCCCTGGAAGCGCGGCCCCGTCCCGGCGAGTGCGCCGATGGTGTAGACGGTGCCGGGCGCAAACAGGCTCCCGAGATCGTCGGCCCGCGCATCCCCCGGACAGGTTCCCGCGGCCGACAGGATCATCGCCGCCATGGCGAGGCGCCTGCGTCCGCCCGGGGGCGCCACCTGCGTTTCACCGGAGGATCGCTCGGAGCCCATCATCATTCCGCTGCCTTCCAAAGCTGCCCCCCCAGTCCGGGTCTCGCAAGCCGGGTCCCCCAAGCCCGCAAGCCCAGTTCCGCGCGTCATCGGACCCGGCGAACATGCCGTGTGAGGGGGGAGAGTGATGGTGGCCGGGAGGACCGGACCATCGATCAAGAGAGCACCGAACCATCTATTGATGGAGTTGGCGCACCAGCCCATCGAAGGGGTCAAGGGGATGGGAAAGTCAATTGCCGCGGCACGCTTCCACAGACTAGCCCAGCACATCCCGGCGGAAATGATGAACGATCCCGCACGCCGGGCGGCCGCAACCCGTCGATCCGCCGCAGGGTGCGGTTCGCGCCGAGGCTACCGGAGTTCCAGCACGCCGAGCCGGTCGGAAGCCGCCAGCGCGATCTGTCGAGCCGGCGGCAGGACGCTGACGCTCACGGACCCGTCGTCGCCGAAGCGGTGCAGCCGCGCCGCGTGCGGCGGCCGGGACAGGCGCAGAGTCACGGACCGCGCCGGGATGTCGGGACGGGGCTCGCGGGCCTGCCGGTCCCAGCCGTCGAGCCCGAGCCAGAACGGCAGCAGCACGGCGCCGTCCGCCCGGTGGAAGCGGGCCGTCACGAGGTCCGGCACCGTTTCGGGCAAGGTGACGCCGATCGGGTCGGGGCCGCCTCCCGCGGCAGGGCCGGCTTCCGCAGCGTGGCCGCCGAACAGACGGATCAGGCTGCGCACGGCGACGAACGAGGCGCCCGGCGTGCCATCGGGGTTCAGGAGCCCGAACCGGCTCTCCGGGTCGGTGTCGCCCCGGTCGAAGGAGGCGATCAGCTCGTAGAGGTAGGTTCGCCGCACGCCCTGCAGGTAGCTCCAGAGAAGAAGACGCGGCAGGTAGCGGGCGCGGATGCCCTCCGAGACCGGCAGGTGGGCGCTGCGGGTGGCCAGGGCCGTGTGGTAGCCGTTCTCGGTGACGATCACGGGCGCGGTGCCGAAGACCGGCCGCACGGCCGCGAGGAAACCCGCGAGGCTGCCCGCGCCCCGGGTCTCGGGATGCTCGAGCCCCGGATAGGCGTGGACGTTGGCGAAGTCGACCGATCCGGACAGGTTCTCGGCGGCCGCGATGTTGGCCTGGATGTAGCTCGGCCCGGCGACCTTCACGGCGGGGAAGCGCCGGTCCTCGCGCACGGCGCGGAACAGGGCCGCCTGATGCGCGGCGGAGAGGCGGGCGAGGCCCGGCCCGGCGGCCACCGGCGGCTCGTTGCCGCCCTCCGCGATGACGAGTCCGTCCGCCGCCCAGCCGGCGATCTCGGCGAACCGCTCCGGTGGCACCCGCGGGCCGGGGGTGAGGCCGTCGTAGAACACGAGGCTGAAGCGATAGCCCCGGCGGGCGAGGGTGGCGATGCGGGCGAACTGCCCGGCCGGCTCCGACCCGACGAGCACGATGTCGTCGCGCAGGTGACGCACGCCGAGGTCGTCGAGGGCCGCCGCACAGGCCGCGAAGCGCTCCACATAGGGCGTGCCGCCATGGCCGAAATGCACGTTGATCCCGATGGCGTCGACGAGATCCGCGCAGCGATGCGTCGGCACGGTCTCGGCTTCCGCCCGGCCCGCGAGCGCCCCGGCCGTCAGGACGAGGGCCGCGCGGCGGGTGAGGCCGCTCATGCCCGACCCAGGACAACGCGGGCGACGGCGCGCGGGTCGAGGGTGCGCGGGGCGGGCACGGAGTTCGGTCGCGGCGCGTCCTGGACCGCCCGCAGGACCTCGCGCAGATGCCGTCCGAGCAGCGCCTGCGCCTCCGCCGAACTGAGGTTATGGTCGATGTCCGGAACAATCGTGACCGGTGCGCCGAGGCGGCGGTCCGCCCGTCCGGGGGAGCGGCCGAGATGGCGGCGCAGGGCGGCGAGCCCGGGATCGCCCGCGCTGTAGATCAGGCGGATCGTGGCGCCGCGGCGCCGCAGCCGGGCCACCCGCCGGGCGGCTGAGCCGCCGGGGGAGACGGGCTTCACCAGGCGCCGAAGGCGGCGCAGGGCGGTTGCGAGCCCGCGCCGGGCCAGCGTCGCGCCGATCGCACCGACCCGGATCTGGCCACTCAGGAGCCGCCGCCAGGTCGCGCCCCGGGTCAGCAGCGCCGCATAGGTCGAGGTGCTGCCGAAGACCTGACGGATCACGGCGTCGACGTCCTGGCCCGGGTCCCAGTCGAAGCAGTAGAGGTTGATCAGGAGGGCGCCATCGACCCGCGCGTCCCGGCACAGGGCCTGGAACGCCGCGTAGGCGCCGCTGCAATTGCCGACGAGCACGACGCGGCTGCCGGTCTCGGCGACTGCGTCGAGGGCGCGGCGGATGTCCTCGAACCCGTCCGGGGCGAACGGCGGCTTGCGCGCGTCCGGCCGGTCGCCGCTGTCGCCGATGCCCGCGAGGTCGAAGCGGAGCGACGGGACACCGTCGGCCGCGAGCGAGCGGGCGAGATCCGTGGTCTGCCGGCCCCAGCCCGAATGCACGGTCATGCCGGTGGACACGAACAGCACCGTCGGCGCATCGGGCTCCCTCCGTCGGGGCGAGCACTGGATGCCGAACAGGTCCGGGCGGAACCGCACCGGTGCCTCGGTCCAGCCGGGGCCGTCGAGGCGCGCCGGGGCGAGGCGCAGGGGAACGGCCGGCTCGGTGCGCGTCATCCCCGCCGCAGCGAAGGCCGTGACGCGGGCGAAGGCCGCATCCGGGATTTCGGCGAAGATCGGGTCCCCGATGAGCGCGGCCAGACCGGGGAACGGCCCCGCCTCGACTTCGCTGCCGAGGGCGGTCAGCCGGGCCGCCAGGGCCTTGGTCTCGGAGGCCAGGAGCAGGACCTGCGGTGCCGGCGGACGCACGATGGCGCTGGCGTCGAGGTTCTGGAGGTCGGCCAGGAAGGCCGGACCCAGGCGAAAGCCGCCGACGCTGAGGCTGTCGGAGGCCTGAGCTTGGGTCTGGGTCTGGACCGGACCCGGCCCCTCCGCCACGCCCCCGACCGTCCGGGCGCGCAGCCGCATCTCGCGCAGGTAGGCCCGCCCCGTGGCGGCCGGCGCCAGCAGGACGAGCCGGTCCACCGGCTCCGCCTGGGTCGCCAGGACGGCGAGGTTGGCCCCGAGCCGCAGGCCGACCAGGACGACCTCCGTGACGCCGGTCGCCTCGCGCAGGAAGCGGACCGCTTGGCCGATCGCCGCGACGCACGTCTCGACCCGGACCTCGCCGGCATCGCTGGCATCACCGGAATCGCCCTCGCCCGGATAATCGAAGCGCAGGGTCGGACAGCCCGCCGCGGCGAGCCCTTCCGCCAGCGCCCGCCAGGGCCGGTGGGCGGCCAGTTGCTCGAAGCCGTGCGCGCCGCACAGCACGACGCCGCGCCGGCCCGCGGCCGGGTGGAGCCAGCCGAACAGGCCGCCGAAGGTCACCGGGGTGGTGGCCGAGAGAGCGGAGGAGGAAGTGGACGAGGGGGCGGCCGAGGGGGCGGCACCGCCCGTGATTCCGGAGCGAACATCAGACACCATGACCGAACCTCGCGATGTCCTGACTGTTGAGGGCCGACACCTCCCCCTGCGGGAGGTGGTGGGCGCCGGGAAACGTGACGAACCGCTCCGTCCCGGGCGCGAGGTGGAAACCGTTGTCACATGGCCGCGCCCCGGGACTTTTCACCCGCACACCGAGGGCGAGGTGATCCGTCGTGATCCGCAGGGTCGGCGTGCGAGCCCCGGCGACGGGCTCCACGCGCAGGCCGATCGCGGTGCGGGCGATCGGTCGCGGGCCGGGGAAGTGGAAGCTCTCGGCCAGGCCGGTGCCGCTCGCGTCGGTCAGGCAGGCCTGGGCGACATCGTGGATGCGCGGCCCGAAGCGATAGGCGTCGGTGGCATCGAAGAAGCGGCCGAGCATCTCGGAGGAGGACAGGGTCAGCGAGGCCCGCGGGCCGATCGCGACAGCGCGCTCGGCCTTCGCCGCGACCCGGCCGGTCCGATCCGCGAAGGTCAGGCGCAGGCCGAGGGTCAGCGCCTCGGCGGTCTCGTTGTGGACGTGGAGATGGAGCCCGTTCAGCCCTTCGTCCGACAGGGTGACCTGAACCGGGCGAAAGGCGCGCTTCAGGGCGTACCAGCCGGATTTCGGGGCCTGGGTCCGGTCGATCACGCCCCAGCCGGTGCCCGGCCCGAGATCGCGCAGGAACCAGACGAGGCCGCCGGCGGTGGGGGAGCGCGCCCGGCGCCACTCGGCGAAGGTGGCCTCCATCACCTCCGCGACGGCGGCCCGGCCGAGTTCGAGGTAGCGCTGCGGATCGGTGGCGCGCAGGGTCGCGGGATCGACGCCGTAGAGGAGGGCGACATAATGGTCGCGCACCTGCTCGAAATCCCAGTCGGCCCCCCGGTCGCGGGGAATGCCCGCGTCCCAGGCCGGGTCGGACGGGTCCATCCCGCCCGGGGTCTCGGGATCCGGAAGATTGGCGAAGGCGAGGCACTCGGTGGCGAAGCCCAGCTCGGCCCGGCGGGCATCCTCCAGGGGGCGGCGATAGGCGCCGACGCCGTAATAATGGGTGCAGCCGGCGCTCACCGAGAACGGCAGGTCGCCGCCCGAGGGCGAGTTCGGCACCACCAAGAGGTCGGGGCGCATCGTGGCGACCTGCGCCGGCAGGGTCTCGGCACAGAAGGCATCGGCCCAGACGCTGCACGGGGCGCCCAGCATGGCGGCCTGCTGCCAGACCTCGCTGCCGCCGCAGAGCACCGCGAGGGACGGCGCGAGCTGCGTGCGGTCGAGAAATCCCGCCACCTCGCGGGCGAGGCTCGCGGCGAAGTCCGGATCGTCGTGGGGATAGTCGAAGTTCGCCAGCATCAGGTCCTGCCAGACCAGGAGGCCGGCGGCATCGCAGTGATCGAAGAACGCGGACGACGGGTACAGCGTGGTGCCGGACACGCGCAGCATGTTCATGCCGGCCTCGCGGGCCAGGGCGACGAGGGCGGCGTCCTCCTCCGATCCGAGGCCGACGAGATCCGTCGGCATCCAGTTGGCGCCCCGGCAGAAGATCGGCACGCCATTGACCGCGAGTGCGAGCCCCGCCTCGAAGGGCCGGGTCAGCGACAGGGTGCGAAAGCCGGTCCGCCCAAGATCGAAGGGCATGCCGTCGATATCCACTGTCACCGGGTGGAGATGGGGAGTCCCGTGGGTGTGCGGCCACCAGGGCGCGACGCCGGGAAGCTCCAGGGTGCCAACGAACAGGCCGGGTTCGGCCTCGGTCAGGTGGACCTCCCGCCCGTCGCACCGGAGCGTGACGGAGGCGGCCCTGCCGGGGATGCGCAGCCGTGCGGCGAGAGACCCGGTGGCGCCGTCGAGGGAGGCCCTCAGATCGGCCTCTGCCAGCCGCGACGGGGCCGGCTCCACCGTCACGGGCCGATAGGGGCCGACGCAATCGATCGCTGGGCACCAGCCCGGCATGAAGCCCAGGAGGCTCGTCCGCACGTGGCGCAGGGCGCCGGGAGTGACCATCCGGGGACGCCAGCGGCCGCGCTTCGATGGCCGTTCGAGCTGCGCCGTCAGGGACCGGAAGCAGAGCGCGAGATCCGTTCCTGAGGCGAGATCGGTTCCGGGACGGAGATCGGCGTCGATGACGTAGGCTTCGAACATCGAGCGGGTGACCAGCACCGGAACGCCGTCGAGCCAGATTTCGGCCAGGGTCGCCAGACCCTCGAAGCGCAAGCGCACAGGACCGGTCTCGCGCAGGCTGGTCCGATACCACGCGTCGCGATCGTGGATCGGCGTCGGCGCAGCCTCCGACCAGCGCCCGGCGTCGCGCAGGGCGGCCGCAACGGTGCCGGGGACGGGAGCCGGAATCCAGTCGGTCGCCCGTTCCACCAAGTCGCCCGGTCCGGCGCAGGCGCCGGGCGGCGTCAGGGCGAGGCGCCAGGGGCCGGCTACCGCCCGCGGCGCCACCCCCCCGATCGAACGAAGACGAGCCACGATCCGCCTCGCTCAGCCGGGAACGCGGTCGAGGGCGCGGTCGAGGGCATCGAACACGTCCGCGTAGGTGGCGGCGAGCCGGTCGAGGCGCGGGGTCAGCCCGTCGGCGCTACGCCGGTGGAAAGCCCGGGCGAGCTGGAACTGGAAGGCTTTCGCTTCGGCGCCGAGCCGATGGGCGGCCTCGGATGCGGGACCGAAGAGACCGCGCCCCATTCCCTCGAGCCCGGTGCCGGCGAGCCCGGTGCCGTCGAGCCAGGCGAGATGGCTCGCCAGCAGCTCGAAATTCGCCCCGAGCTGGCGTGTGGTGTTGAAGGCGTAGGCGTGGAAGACGGCGAGCGGGCGGGTCACCAGGGCAGGCGCCGTCGCCGCGAGGGTGTCACGGAAGGCCACGACCGGGTTCCGCTCCGGTGCCCGGGCGCGATGGCGCTTGAGGAGGTCGAGGGCGGCGCCCGGGAGATCGGCCGCGCCCAGGGGCTTGGCGACCGCCTTCACGAATTCGGCGTAGGGCGGCAGCACCGCGGGACCGAAGATGCCCCGGTAATCGTCGCCCGAGAGCCGGAACCGGCCGGCATTGTGGAGATAGTCGAGTTCCCGGGCCTCGGGATCGAGGGCCAGGATGCCGATCGTGGTCTTGCCGTGGTCCCGGCCATAGGTGGTGCCGTGGGTGTCCGGCAGGTGGATCGCATCGACCTCCACCAGCACCGGCCGTCCGCGGGCGGCCAGCGCCCGGGCATGCGTCTCGAGGCCGTCGTAGACCGCGAGTTCCAGCACCTCCAGTCCGTAGAGCCGCTCAAGGTCGGCGGCGGGCGGCTTGAAGAAGGTGAACTGGTCGCCCTCGAAATCCTGCCGCAGGGTGAAGCCCAGCATCGCCTCCGGCACGAGGCCGCGCCCGTGCAGGAGTTCGATCCAGAGGTCGACGTAGCAATTCGTCTCCGGCCAGTTGCGGTCGGCCCCGTGGAGCGGGTGCGGCGCATGGGGCTGGTCGGCGCCGGGCACGGGCGACGTCCGGGCGAGAGCGGCAGTCACCGGATCAGCCCCACAGGGTGGCGCGCACGGAATCCGGCCAGGCGGCGAGGTCCAGGCCGTGATGGCGCAGGAGGGCGAGGGTGATCCGCTCCAGGCCGAAGCCGACGCAGGCGGTGTGGGCCACGCTGCCATCGGCCTGGCGCAGGTCCCAAGTCGTGCCGAAATGATCCTGGTGGTAGTTGAAGCTGAGGCAGGCGGTCGGCTTCTCGACGCTGTTGACCGGCACGTTCAGCTCGAACTTCAGGTTCTGCTGGCGCTGGTTGTTGGCGAGCATGCGCCCGGCGCGGCCGAAGAACGGATCGTTGGCGACATCGATCGCCAGCGGCAGGGCGAGGCTGCGGATCATCTCGGTGCCGCGGGCGAGCCAGGATTCGCGGAAGGCCAGCACCTGCTCGGGGCTGCCCATGCGGACGTATTCGCGCATCCGGAACAGCTGCATCCGGGTCGGCTCGAGGCTCGGCTCGCGCCGGAAACAGTAGGATTGCAGGTCGAACAGGCCGCCCCCGGCGGGCAGGGGGCCTCGCGCAGCAGCGGCGGGATAGAGCGGGTAGCAGGCCGCCGGGGTGAGGACGATATCGGTCGCCCGCTGCTGGCCGGTCCAGTCGTTCCGGGCCTCGACGCAGGCCAGAAGCTCGGCGTGCTCCGCCTCGTTGCCGCAGAAGCTGTGCACCGTGCCGGCAAGGTTCGGGAAGCCCTTCAGGTAGCCGCTGCGCTCGAAGGCGGGCCGGCTCATGGCGGGAGGAAAGCGCATCACCTCGGCCCCATCCGCCGCGCCGAGGCGGGTGATCAGGCGCTCCAGGGCATCCACCACGCTCTCGAAGTCGCCGCTGCGGCCGTAGAGGCCCTCGACGCCGGTGCGGACCAGGAGGCCCTGGTTGAACAGGCGGTCGAGAAAGCTCGGCGCGTCGGTCCCCGCATCGTCGGCGATGGTGTCGGCGGGAAGTGAGAAGGTCGATTCCATCACGCGCTCATGAGCTGTCCGCCACCCTTCTGCACGAGCAGGAGCTTGGCGGTGTTGGCGAGGATGCGGTCGTTCCCGATCATCAGCGGTGCCGACAGGACGTCGCGCAGGGGCCGGCCGAGACTGAAAGGCGTGCTGTTCTTGTATCCAGCGAGGCCGACGATCGCGAGGGCACGCTGCACGATGTCGACGGCCATCTCGGACGCGGTGGTCTTCAAGTTGTTGAGCATGACCGCGAAACCGATGGAGCCGATCGCGTCGGCATCGCCCTGTACGTCCTCGTAACGGACCAGGGCGGCGACGATGGCGCTCCGCAGGGCCTGGAGCGTATTTGAGACCTCGGCGAGGCGCAGGGCCGTGGGCGGGACCTGTCCGGGCTGGCGCCGGGCCTCTCCCTGCACGAAGGCGCGGGCGCGATCGACGGCCGCATTCGCGATGCCGAACCAGACGCTGCTCCACAGGAGATGCGAGGCGGCCAGCATCGACTGGGCGGCGATTTCGGCGAAGGGCTTCGGCAGGATCTGCGCGACCGGGAGGCCCCGGGCCTCCAGGCGAAAGCCGTCGCTGCAGGTGCCGCGCATCCCGAGAGTGTCCCACACGCTCGTGCGCTCCAGGAAGATCTGGTCGGCGAGGAGGGCCACCAGCACCTGATCGGAGCCCGCCGCGTCCGGATGGCGCCGGGCGGTGGCAAGGATGAGATCGGCCTGCCGGCCATAGGAGATGACGGACGCATCCTTGCCGAGGGAGAACACGCCGTCCTCCGCCTCCACGGCGCAGAAGCTGGTGCGCAGGTCGCCGCCGATGCCGGCCTCGGTGGTCGAGGAGGCCACGAGCAGCTGCTCGCGAGCGATCCGCTCCATGAGCTGGCAGTGCCAGGCGCTGTCGAGCCCGTGGGCCACGAGGCTCGCGACCTTGATGTGATGCATGGCGAACACCATCGCGGCGTTGCTGCAGGCCTGGCCGAGGGTGCTGCAGACCACCGCCACCTGGCGCAGACCGGCGCCCTCGCCCTCGAACTGGCTCGGGATCTGAAGGCCCAGCAGCCGTTCCGCCTTCAGCGCCGCGACCGCCTCGGCCGGAAAGCGGCCCTCGCGGTCGACCACGTCGGCGTGTTGGGCCGCCACGGCCGCCGCGCGCTGGGCACGCTGGGCCAGGGCGTTCACGCCGCGACCGACTGCAGCACCGCGGACACGGTCTCGCGGATCGCCCGGATCGTGGAGAAGGACCGGCGGGTCAGGAACTCGTCCGGGAACTCGATGCCGAAGCGCTCCTCGAGGGCGAGCATCAGCTGCACAGAGCCGAACGAATCGAGACCGCGGTCGAACAGACTGTCGTCCTCGGAGATCTGCTGCGCAACGGGGGCGAGCGCCTCGTTCGAACCGAGAATCGTCCGAATATCGTCTGAGGTAACCAAGGCACCGCTCCATTCCCGAAGGAGGTCCATGTATTGATCAGCAATCGAGATTGTCAAACGACTAAAGATTAATTGGTAAACCCGCTATTCTTGGCTCCTGGTGCGTCGACAGGTGGACTAGCGCGGCAAACATCCCCTCGCTCGAATCCGCGACATTGAACAGGCTCCGCATTTCCGCCATCTCCAGACACGGGCAAGCGTTGCCGTGCGTTCGCGAAGGATGGGCGCAAGACAAGATCGAGACATCCCAGCGATGAATAAACTCTGATCCTGTCCGCGGAAGATCGGCACGATTCAGGATAACCCGCGAAAGTTCGTGACTTCGGAGGCGCCGCGGGGCTTCATTCGACAGGACAGGCGCTGGCTGCGTGCCGCCCCTGCCGGGTGGACGACCGCACGCGGTCCGGCGGCGAGACATGATCTACAACCTGCAGATTCTGCGTGCCCTGGCCGCCTACCTGGTCTTCCTGACCCATTTCGGCCTGTACGCGGCCCCGATCCTGCCACGACCGGACGCCCTCGCCTTCGGGGCCGTCGGGGTGGACGTGTTCTTCGTCCTGTCGGGCTTCATCATGTTCGTGAGCACGGCCGGGGGCGGCGAGACGCCCGGGTCCTTCCTGCTGCGCCGGGCCATCCGGGTCGTTCCGGTCTACTGGCTCGTCACCCTCGCGCTGGTGCTGATCGTCCTGGCCGGCCTGAAGCCGATCGGGATCGTCGCGCTCCGGCCCGACTACGTCGTGCAGTCCCTGCTGTTCCTTCCGTTCTCCCGGAACGGCTACGTCGAGCCGCTGAACTCGGTGGGGTGGACGCTCAATTACGAGATGTTCTTCTATGCCGGCTTCGCCGGACTCCTGCTTGTCGCCTCGCTCAAGGCCCGTCTGATCGGGCTGGTCGCCGGCTTCCTCGGACTCGCCCTTCTCAGCCTCGCGCCGGTGCCGGGCCTGTACTGGGCCTATTACACGAAGCCCATCGTGCTGGAATTTGCCGCGGGGGCGGGCCTCGGCTACGTCTATCTACGCCTCGGCCAGCCGCCCGCGGGCTTTCCCGTCCGGCGGCTGGCCGGCACGGCCCTCGTTGCCGCGGCCGCCCTCGTCCTCGGCGCCCAGGCGCTGGCCGCCGCGCGCGGTGCGGATCTGGAGATGACGGGCTTCGCCCGGCCGCTGGTCTGGGGAACGGCCGCGTTGCTGGCGGTCGGCGCCGTGGTGCTGCTGGAGCGGGGCGGCGTGGTGCTGCGCTCGCGCTGGCTGCTGTCACAGGGCAATGCCAGCTATGCGTTCTACCTCATCCACAACCTGATGCTGCACAGCGCCGCGAAGGTGGCGGCCGTGCTGGTCGCGCCCGGAGCGCTCCGCGTCGTCCTGGTCTTCGTCATCGCCTTCGGCGCGTCGGTCGCCCTCGGGGAATGGCTGTTTCGATGCGTCGAAGCCCCCATGGGCGCCGCGCTTCGACGCCGGCTCGACCGGCGGCCCCGATCCGCACCACTGACCGGAGCGGTGACACCGTGAAAGGCGCGGCTCCGCAGCGACAGCCTTAACCACCGGTAAATGATGACCGCAATTTCTTCAATAAAGCCCTCCAGCCACGACTTTGTCGCAACTTGGAGCGCGCCAGATACCGCTTCTTTACCGGCGGCGACCGTAGTACACCTGAATTGAAGGATCGCGGATTGATATGGCTGGCCTGACGGCAACCGGCAGGGAGTCTGTTCGAACGACCGGCGGGCCGGCGAGGATGGTGCGGATGCGTGTCGCGATCGTTCACGACTGGCTCTATGTTGTCGGCGGCGCCGAGCAGGTGCTTCGGCAACTGCTGAAGATCTATCCACAGGCGGATGTCTATACGCTGTTCGACTTTCTGTCCGAGCGGGACAAGGCGCAGCTCGGGTACAGGGATGCGCGGACCAGCTTCCTCCAGGGCATGCCCTTCGCGCGCAGCCGTCATCGGCACTACCTGCCCCTCATGCCGATTGCCATCGAGCAGTTCGACCTGTCGGCATACGACCTCATCGTCTCGAGCAGCTACGCGGTCGCCAAGGGCGTGCTCACCGGCCCCGACCAGCTCCACGTCTCCTACGTCCACTCGCCCATGCGCTACGCCTGGGACATGCAGCACACCTACCTGCGGGAGAGCGGCTGCGCGCAGGGCGTGAAGGGCTTGGTCGCCCGCCTGATCCTGCACTGGATGCGGCTGTGGGACTACAGGACGGCGGCCGGACCGAACGCGATCGTGGCCAATTCGGCGTTCGTGGCACGGCGCATCCACAAGGTGTATGGGCGCACGGCCGAGGTGATCCACCCGCCCGTCACGCTGTCGAGCCAGCGGGGGGACGTGGCGCGCGCGAACCACTTCCTGGTGGCGAGCCGGCTCGTCGCCTACAAGAACGTCGAGGCCGTCGTGCGCGCCTTCGCGCAGCTTCCCGACCTGAACCTGGTGGTGGCGGGCACCGGCCCCGAGGGCGAGCGGCTGCGCGCGATCGCCACCCCGAACGTCTCCTTCACGGGCTTCGTGCCCGACGCGGATCTGCGCCACCTCATGGCCACGGCCCGGGCCTTCGTGTTCGCGGCGGAGGAAGATTTCGGGATTATCGTGGTGGAGGCCCAGTCGGAGGGCACGCCCGTGCTGGCGCTCGGTCGCGGCGGCGTGCGCGAGACCGTCCAGCCGCATGGGCCGCACCGCACCGGCCTGTTCTTCGAGACGCCGGAACCCGAGGCCATCGCGGCCTGCATCCGCGAGTTCATCCGGCAGGAGAGCGGCTTCACCCGCGAGGCCTGCCGGGCCCAGGCCGAGCCCTTCTCCGCCGAGGTGTTCCGGCTCCGGTTCTCGCGCTTCGTCGACGAGCAGATGGCACTGCACCGGGCGGCCTGCGAGCCGCCGCGTCCGTTGCCCCGCCTCGAAGCCGTATCCTGAGGGAAGGCGCGCATGTCCCTCCTCACCCTCGACCTGCCCGATCGGGTCCCGGCCTCCGGGAGCCGCCGCGCCGCGCCCGAACGCGAGCGCGGCAGCCATCTCCTGGCGCCTCTCCTCAAGATCTGGCGCCGCCGCATCCTGTTCGCGACGGTGTTCATCGCGGTCTTCGGGCTGGCCGTGACCCTCCTGATCCGGACGCCCGCGCAATACGTCGCCAGCGGGTCCGTGATCGTGGCCGAGCCCGAGCCGGGCGCCAACAATGCGTCCATGGCCTGGATCCAGAAGCTCGGCGACCCCGCCGATCTCGAGAGCCAGATCCTGGTGCTCCGGTCCCCCCGCCTGATGCGCCTGGCCGCCGACAACGGCCTCGCCGAGGCCGTGATGGCCGAGTGCCGCCAGGCCGTCACCCGGGGGCGGCCCGACCGGATCACCGACAAGAAGGACGCCGCCTGCATCAAGCTCGGCACAGACCGGGATGCGCTCGTCGAGTACCTGCAGAAGCGCTATCTCGTCGGCAGCGCCGGCCGATCCCGCGTCATCGCCGTCGCCTACAAGTCGCCGCTGCCCGAGGTGGCGCAGACGATGGCCAATGCGCTGATCAACGCCTTCCTGGAGGACCAGCGCAATGCGCAGGCCTCGAGCCGCAAGGCCGCGACCGACTGGCTGTTCACCGAGATCAAGCAGCTCGACAGCTCGATCCGCGACGACGAGGCGCGCATCCAGGCCTTTCGGCGCCGCAAGGGCCTTGTGAAGGGCGCGACCGGGCCGATCAGCGCCGAGCGCCTCACCGGCATCAGCCAGCAGCTCGCCGCCGCCGAGGGGTCCAAGGCGGATGCCGCCGCGCGCCTCAAGGAGATCGAGGCCGACCGCCGTCGCGGCTCCGACAGCGCCCCCGCGGTCCTTGCGAGCCGGGCGGTCGGCGACCTCAAGCAGCAGTTGAGCGGGGTCAGCGCTCAGCTCGCCAACCAGAGCACCCTGCTCGGCCCCAACCATCCGTCCGTGCGGGCGCTCCAGACCGAGCGCAACAGCCTGCGCGACCAGATCGAGCGCGAACGGACCAACGTCGCCGACGGCCTGCGCAAGACCTATGAGGCCTCGAACACCCTGGCCAAGGCGCTGCGCGCGCAGATGGACAGCGCCAAGTCCGAAGCCGCCGCCGCCATGGACGACGAGGCCTCGATCGAGGGCATGGTCCGCAACGCGGAGATCAAGCGCGCCCGCTACGCCGACCTCGTGAAGCGGGCGAGCGAGCTGGAGACCGAGCGGCGCATCCTGACCGGCAGCACCCGGCTGGTCAGCCTCGCGGAGATCCCCCAGGAAGCGTTCTCGCCGAAACCCGTGCCGTTCCTGGCGGGCGGCTTCGTGCTGGCGACCGTGCTGGCCGCCGCCGCCGCCCTGCTGCGGGACTTCGCGGACCGGCGGGTCCGCACCCCCGCGCAACTCGTGGCCGGCACCGGCGCTCCCGTCTTCGCGCAGCTGCCCTGCCTCGATCCGGGCGGCCTCGTCGGCCGCCTCTCCGACCGCCGACGCGAATTGCCCCTGGCCGAGGCCCTGGAGCGGGCGCAGGGACATCCGGCGATGCGGAACGTGCTGCGCACCCTGCATGCCCACCTGTTCCTGGCAGGCGGCAACGGCTCGCGCACGGTCCTGGTGACCTCGGCCAAGCCGCGGGAAGGCAAATCCTTCACGACCTTCGCGATCGCCGGCCTCAGCGCCGCGAGCGGCCGCCGCGTGCTGGTGATCGAGTGCGACCTGCGACGGCCGAATTTCGAGGCGACGCTCGGGCTCGGGCGCAGCCCCGGTCTGGTGGGGGTGCTCCGCGGCACGACCGATCCGGCCGCGGCGGTGGTCTCCTGCGACGGCTTCGACGTCATTCCGGCCGGGCTGCCGACGCCGGACTCGACGGAACTGCTGATGCACCCCCGCATGGCCGGCCTCCTGGCCTGGAGCCGGCGCTACGACCTCGTGCTCCTCGACAGCCCACCCACCAGCCTGCTGATGGACGCCTACATGCTGGCCCGGCACGTCGACGGCGTGCTGTGCTGCGCCCGCTACGGCCGCTCGCAGCTCTCCGACACCATCGAGACCGTCACCGGCCTGCGCGAGGCCGGCGGTGCGGTGCTGGGCATCGCCATGACGATGGTGAAGCCGGGCGGCCAGCCGACCTACGAGCCCGCGCCGCTTCCCCTGCCGCACCGCGCGGGGGCCGCCTGATGGCCGGGGCGCTCTCCACCGGGGCGGCCCACGATGCCGCCGACACGACCGTGCCGGACCGCGTGGCGGCCACCCGGCCCCGGGTGCTGTTCGTGAGCCACACCGGCACCATGTCGGGCGCCGAACTCGTCCTGCGGGACGTGGTCCGGCCCTGGGCCGGTTCGACGGCGTTCCTGTTCGAGGGCGGCCCTCTCGCCGACGCCCTGCGGAACGCCGGCCTGACCATCCGCCTCGCCCGCCGGGGCGCAGACCTCACGCGCCTGCGCCGGGATGTCTCGCCCTTGCGCGCGCTTCCGGTGCTCGGGCGCCTCGCCGGACTCGCCCTCGAACTCGGCCGGGCCGCCCGGGCCTGCGACGTGGTCTACGCCAATTCGCAGAAGGCCTTCCTGCTCGCGGCGCTGCCCGCCCGGCTCGTGGGCCGTCCCCTGGTCTGGCACCTGCACGACATCCTCGACGGCGCCCATTTCGGACGGGCGCAGCGCGCGGTCCAGGCCCGCCTCGCCAATGCCTGCGCGGCGCGCGTGGTCGTCCCCTCGCGGGCCGCAGCCGAGGCCTTCGTGCAGGCCGGCGGGCGGCGGGACCGGGTGACGGTGGTACCCAACGGCCTCGACCTGATCCTCGACCCGCGTCCCGCCGCGGATCTGCGGGCGGAACTCGGGCTGCCGTCCGGCCCTCTCATCGGGGTGTTCAGCCGCCTCGCGCACTGGAAGGGGCAGGATGTGGTGATCGAGGCGCTGGCGCTGGTGCCGGGTCTGCGCTGCGTGGTGGTCGGCTCGGCCCTGTTCGGCGAGGATGCCTACGCGGCGCGGCTTCGGGAGTTGGCGGCGGCGCGCGGCGTGACCGACCGGGTGTTGTTCCTCGGGCAGCGCGACGACGTACCCCGCCTGATGCAGGCCGTCGATGCGGTCGTCCACCCGTCGGTCGATCCCGAACCGTTCGGGCGGACCCTGGTCGAGGCGATGCTGGCCGGCGTGCCCGTGGTCGCCACGGATGCGGGCGCCTCGGCGGAAATCCTCGAGGGCGGCACCCTCGGCACCCTGGTTCCGCCACGGCGGCCCGACCGCATCGCCGCGGCCCTCACGGCGATCCTGGCCCATCCCGACGATCTCGCCGCGCGCACCCGCCGGGCCCGCGAGCGAGCCCTCACCCGCTACGGGGCCGCCCGGATGCAGGACGATCTCGCCACGCTGATCCGCCAGGTCGCCGCCCGCGTCTGACGACGCGGCGATCCCCCTCCCCTCTCGTCTCAGAGCCTCCGAGCCACGATGCCCCGCGTCCTCGTCAACATGCCGAGCCAGCATGGCGGCCGTCCGTCCGGGGTGGCGCTGGTCGCCTTCCGGGTGATCGCCGGGCTGCTCGACCGGGGTCAGGTCACGATCGTGCTGCGGTCGCCCTGGACCCGCGACCAGCTTCCCGAAGCGATCCGCGAGCGGGTCGAGGTCGTCACCGTCCCGCGCCCGCGCGTCATGGTGCTCGATGTCCTGCGGCAGGCCTTCGCCGTCCCGGCCCTGTGCCGGGCAGAGGCCATCGATGTGGTGCTCAACGCCGACCCCTACGGCGCCCCCTTCGGCGGCCGGGCGCGCGTCAGCGTCGTGCACGACCTCTACTTCCGCACGATCCCGGACTCCACGGGGCTGCGCGAGGCGCTGACCACGAACCTGATCTTCCGCCTGGTCCTCGGCAACAGCGCCCGGGTGATCGCCGTGTCCGACACCACCCGGACCAGCCTGGAGCGGTTCTATCCGGCGCTCCGCGGCCGGACCCGGACCGTGCCCTCCGCCGCCATGCTCAGGGACGGAGGGGCCACCCGGCCTTCGGAGGTCGCCATGCCTTCGGAGGTCGCCATGCCTTCGGAGGTCGCCATGCCTTCGGAGGTCGCCATGCCTTCGGAGGTCGCCATGCCTTCGGAGGTCGCCATGCCTTCGGAGGTCGCCATGCCTTCGGAGGTCGCCATGCCTTCGGAGGTCGCCATGCCTTCGGAGGTCGCCATGCCTTCGGAGGTCGCCATGCCTTCGGAGATCGCCGTACCTTCGGAGGTCGCTCCCGGACCCTACGTGCTGGCCGTGGGCAACGCCACCCACAACAAGAACTTCGCCACCCTCGCGCGGGCGGTCGCCGCGCTGGCCCCGACCCACCCCGAACTCGCCATCGTCCATGTGGGCGACGACCCGGACGACACTCTCGCGGCCGGCCTCGCGGGGACCCCGGTTCGCCTGACCCGCCTGTCGCGGATCGGCGACGCCCGCCTCGCCGCCCTCTACCGGGGCGCCGCCTGCCTGTGCGTGCCCTCCTTCGCGGAGGGGTTCTGTCTTCCGGTGCTGGAGGCGCAGGAACTCGGCTGCCCGGTTCTGTGCTCGGACCGCTCGGCGACGCCCGAGATCGCGGGCGCCGGGGCCCTCACCTTCGATCCCGCCGACGCCTCGGCCCTCGCGGCCGGCCTGCGCCGCCTGCTCCACGAGCCCGGCCTGCGGGTGGACCTGATCGCGCGCGGCCATGCCAATGCCCGCCGGTACGACTGGGCCGAGACCGCCCGGCGCTACGAGGCCGTGCTGCTCGAGGCCCTGCGGGAAACCGTCCGTCCGACACCCACCGGGGAGGCCGCGGATGCGCATCCTGCACCTTAGCTCCCTCTACGCCCCCGAGCAGGTCGGCGGCGCCGAATTGATGGTGGAGACCCTCGCCCGGACCCAGGCCAGCCTCGGCCACGCCGTCGCGGTGGCGTGCGTCTCGCGGCGCCGGGAGGCGCCGACCGTGCAGGACGGTGTGACCGTGTACCGGATCGGGTACGGCACGCCCTTCCATGGGCTGGACTGGCCGCAGCGCGGGCGCCTCGACCGCCTGCGCTACAAGCTGGCCGCCCAGTGGAACCGGTACACCCTGGTGCACATGGAGGCGGCGGTCCGCGACTTCGCGCCGGACGTGGTGAACACCCACTCGATCTCCGAGATCACCCCGGCGGTCTGGCCCCTGCTGCGGCGCCTCGGGCGACCGGTGGTCCACACCCTCCACGACTTCACCAGCCTGTGCACCAATGGCGCGATGGTGAAGCACGGACGCGCCTGCGCCGGGCAGCACCTGAAGTGCCGGCTCTACGCGGCGCCGCACCGCCAGTGCCAGCGGGCCGTCACGGCGGTCGCGGCCGTCGGCACCGACATCCTGGACCGCCACCGTGCGGCTGGCTTCTTCGCGGACGTCCCGGAATCGCTCCGCCGGGTGATCTGGAACCCGATCGCCCCGGGCGGCCCCTCGACGCGCCAGCCCCGCCGGCCCGGCGCACCGGTGGTGTTCGGCTGCCTCGGACGCATCGAACCCGCCAAGGGCACCGACGTGCTGCTGGAGGCCTGCCGCCGCCTGCCGGCGCAGGGATGGCGCCTCGTCATCGCGGGCCGCGCGGCCGACGGGCTCGACCGCTACCGCGCCCTGGCCGAAGGCTTGCCGGTAACCTTTGTCGGCTATGCCGAGCGGGATGTGTTCCTCGACGCCATCGACTGCCTGGTGGTGCCGCCGGTCTGGCCGGAGGCGTTCGGCCGGACCGTGGCGGAGGCCTATGGCCGCGCCGTGCCGGTGATCGGAACCGCGGTGGGCGGCATCGGCGAGCAGGTCGGCGACGGTCCCTGGCTGGTTCCTCCGGGCGATGCGCCGGCCCTGGCCGCCGCGATGGCGCGGGTCATCGCCGAGCCGGACCGTCTGGCAGAGGGCCTGTCCCGCGCCGGCGCCGTCCGGCAGGGCACCGATCCGGCCGCCGTCGTCGACGCCTATCTCGATCTCTACGCCGCCGTTCGCACACGCGGCGCAGCCTCTCACCATCGCCGTTCGCCGGCGGCTCTCTCCGAACCCCCGCACCTCGACGAGTGCCGCCCATGACTGGTTTCGCAACGATCGCTCCCGCCATGATCGCGCCCGCCGTGATCGCACCCGACCCGGGCCTCGCCCGCGCCGCGCTGGAGGCCGCACCGACCGGATCGCCGGTATCCCGGGACGAGGAGGCCGTCGCGCGCGCGCGCACCGGGCCGCTGCGCATCCTGCATCTCAGCGCGCTCTACCCGCCCTACATCGTGGGCGGTGCCGAGCGCTCGGTGGAGCACCTCGCCGAGGAGCTGGTGGCGGCCGGCCACACCGTCGCGGCCGCCTGCATCGCCCGCGAGCCGGAGCCGAAATCGGTGCGCAACGGCGTCACCGTCTACCGGATGGCCCACCACAACGATTTCTGGCTGGAAGACTGGCCGAAGGCGACGCGGGTCGGGCGCACCTGGGCGAAGCTCAAACAGCAGTGGAATTTCGCCGTCGCGGCCGAGTTCGGCCGCGTCCTGGACGATTTCCGGCCCGACCTCGTCAACACCCACTCGCTCCTCGACGTCTCGACCCTGGTCTGGCGCGAGGCGGCCAAGCGCGGCATCCCGATCGTCCACACCGTCTGCGAGTACGACCTGATCTGCGGCAACGCCGCGATGTTCCGGCACGGCAAGCCGTGCACGCACTGGCACCTGGGCTGCAAGGTGGTGAATGCCACCAAGCAGATCACCAACCGGGCGGTGGGGGCCGTGGTGAGCGTCGGGACCGAGATCCTGAAGACCCACGTGAACCACGGCCTGTTCCGGCACCTGGCGCCGGAGCGCCGCCGGGTGATCTACTATTCCTGCTCGGTGCCGGGGGGTGACCCCGAGGCCCGGCGCCGGATCGATCGCACCGGCCGCCCCATGACCTTCGGCTATCTCGGCCGCATCAACGTCGAGAAGGGCGTGGGGACGCTGATCGATGCGTTCCGTGCGGTCGGCCCGGGCGATTGGCGCTGCCTCGTGGCCGGTCAGGCGATGGACGACTCGATCGAGCGCTTCAAGGCGCAGGCCGAGGGCCTGCCGATCGACTTCGTGGGCTGGGCCAAGCCCGCCGACTTCCTGAGCGAGATCGACGTGCTCGTCGTGCCCTCGTTCTGGGCCGAGCCCTCGCCGCGGACGATCTACGAGTCCTACATGATGGGCGTTCCCGTGATCGGCGCGGCCTCCGGTGGCATCCCGGAACTGATCGGCGAGGACAATGCCGCGTGGCTGTTCACGCCGGGTGACGACGCGGACCTCGCCGCGCGCCTCCGCACCGTGATCGCCGGGGGCCGCGCCGGCCTGCCGGACGAGCGCAGCTTCCAGCACGTCATCCGCGAATCCACCTCCGAGCGCGTCGCCGAGAAGTACCTCGACCTCTATGCCGAGCTCGTGGCCGAGCGCCGGGCCGGGCGCGCGTGAGCGTCACCGCCCTGCTTCCGGCCGAGGCTTCGACCGCCCCGGCGGCACTCGGACTCGCCGACGAACCGGACGTCTCGGGTCGCTCCTTCGCGGCGGCCCGCTGGGTCGCGCTCGCCTCGGTCGGCAACGTCGTCCTCAGCTTCGGGGTGTTCCTGGTGCTGGCCCGGCTCATCGAGCCCGCCGAATTCGGGCTCGTCGCGGTCGCGGCCGTGTTCATCGACATCCTGCAGATCGTGGCCCGGGGCGGCCTGCCCGACGCGGTGGTCCAGAGGGCGGATCTCGACGAGGACTTCGCCGCCACCGCCTTCTGGGTGACCCTCGCCTCCAGCGTGGCCTATGCCGCGGCGCTCGTCGGCCTGTCGTGGCCGATCGCCTGGCTGCTCGACCTGCCGGAGCTGCGCCCCGCCCTCACCGCGCTGTCCGCCTGCTTCGTGCTCTCGGCCCTGGGCGCGATCCACGAGGCGCGCCTCCAGCGGAGCTTCGGCTTCCGCAAGCTCGCCCTGCGGGCCCTGGGCGCCAACCTCCTCGGAGGGGGCGCCGCCCTGGCTCTGGCCCTGTCCGGCTACGGCGTCTGGAGCCTCGTGATTCAGCGTCTCGTCGCCACCACGGCGACCACGCTCCTGACCTGGGCGGCGATGCCCTGGCTCCCGGCCCGGCGCCTGGATTTCGCGGCGGCCCGGAGCCAGATCGCCTTCGGCTCGCGCATCTTCTCCACCAACCTGCTGCTGATGTTCTCGATCCGCAGCCAGGAGGTGATCGCCGCCTACTTCCTGTCCACCACCGATGTCGGGCATCTGCGCCTCGCCTGGCGCTGCATCGACCTCGTCAGCCAGGTCGCCGTCATCCCCCTCTCGGCGGTGGGCCTCACCACCTATGCCCGCCTGCAGGATCGTCCGGCCGACCTCGCCGCCGCCTTCCACGACTTTACCCGGACCTCCGCCTTCCTGGCCCTGCCGGCCTTCTTCGGCATGGCCGCCGTCGCCCCGACGCTGATCCCGTTCCTGTTCGGCGAGCAGTGGCACGATGCGGTGCCGGTCCTGCGGATCCTGTCGCTGCTGGCCCCGGAATTCGTCGCCACCTCCCTGCTGTGGATGATCTTCACGGCGCTCGGTCACAGCGGCACCGCCCTGGCCCTCGCGGCCGCCCAGTTCGGCCTCGGGGCCGTGGCGGCGATCCTCACGGGACCCTTCGGGCTGACGGCGCTGGTCATCGGCCACGTGG
The DNA here is from genome assembly GCF_023093475.1 of Methylobacterium sp. 37f. Lineage (NCBI taxonomy): Bacteria > Pseudomonadati > Pseudomonadota > Alphaproteobacteria > Hyphomicrobiales > Methylobacteriaceae > Methylobacterium > Methylobacterium sp. 37f. The sequence goes on along the minus strand of NZ_JAGHKN010000007.1, from coordinate 31,966 downwards.
CTCGGGCCTACCTGTTCTCGCCGCTTATCGTGGTCCGGGCCGGGCGCCTCGTGCCGGTGAGCAACGGGCGCCTCGCCCGGGTGTTGATGCCCGCCACGGCCTGCGCGGGCGCGATGGCGGGCCTGGTGCTGCTGGTCCAGGACCCGATCCACCACGCCCTCGGCGACCGCCTCGGCCTGTTCGCCAGCGTAGGGGTAGGCATGCTCGCCTACGGGGGGCTCGCCCTCCTGTTCATGCGCCCGACGGTTCGCGCGGCCCTCGGGTTCTTCGCCCGCCGGGCCGGCTGACCGCCTCGGGTCCGACGCCTGCACGCTTCGCAAACCTTTGCGCGCCAGAATGGGCGGGAGGCCGCCGGTGCGCCCGTCCGGGCGGACGGCGTCCTCTCGGAGGCTCCGGGACAATGGCGGGACCAGCGATGCCGGCGGCCGAGACGGGAGGCGCGCGGGCTGTGCCGGTGGCGGCCGACCGCGCCGCCGTCTTCCTGTTCGGAGCCGCCCTGCAGCTCAACGTGCTCACGTCGACCTTCGGGCTGCCGTTCCAGCGCCTGTCCGACCTGCTGCCCTTCCTGCTGATTCCCTGGTTCGGGCTGCGCCGGGCGGTGATCACGGAGGGCCTGCGCCACGTCGTGCCGCTGGCTACCATCGGCATCCTGATCGGTTTGTCGCTGGTGCTGAAGGCGCAGATGCAGGCGGGCGACGTCTACCTGACGCTGGTGCTGCTCCTCTACTTCGTGCTGGCGGCCATCCTGCTGGTGATGTTCCGCGATCGGCGCCTCGAGCACGCCTTCTGCTGGGGTCTGCTCGCGGGTCTGCTCGGCTCGCTCGTCGTCCTGCTGCTGTCGACCTCCGGGCTGCCGCTGGACCGCTTCGGCCTGGGCGTGCCCACCGACGGGCTGGACGAGGATCTGAAGCTGTTCGTCGAGGACAAGCAAGGCGGGATCTGGGCCTCGGGCAACGAGACCGGCCACGTCTTCGCCCTGGGCGGGGCCGCCGCCCTCCTGTTGAGCCTGCGGTATCGCCTCAACCTGATCTATCTCGCCTACTTCGCGGCCCTGCTGGCGAGCTTCCCCCTGACCAACAATCGCTCCGGCCTGTTCATGCCGTTGCTGGTCCTGGTCGTCCTGATGCGGCGGAGCATTCGGCTCCAGGTGGTGCTGCCCGTCCTCGCCGGCCTCGGTATCCTGCTCATCGTCTTCTCGATGACGGGCGAGATCCCCCTGCCCCAGAAGCTGGCACAGACCATCGAAACGCGCTTTGCCGGCGACAGCAACGTCACGGGCAACGCCGACGAGCGCTTCCTGTCGGGCTTCACGGCGTTGCAGCTCGTGCTGGAATACCCGTTCGGTGTCGGCGAGGTCGCGCGGCGCGACGAGCTGCGCAACCTCACCGGCCTCGTGACCCCGCATAACGGATTCGTCGCGCTCGCGCTCCAGAGCGGCGTCGCGGTCACGCTGCTCTTCCTCGCCGGGCTCCTGCGGATCGCCCGGTCCCCCGCGGCCGCCGGCCCCTTCGTGGCCTACAGCGCCCTGTTCCTGGTGCCGTCGATGATGTTCGAGGAACTGTCGGTGAACCAGTACTTCCTGTTCTTCATGGCGGTGGTGCTGGCCTCCCTCGCGGTGCGGCCCCGGCTTTCCGACGGACCGGAATCCTAGGGGCGCCACGTCACCGCGCGGGGGGCGGGCTGCCGATCTGACAGGTCGGGGCCGCCGTGCTCTCGCTGCGGAGTTCCGCCATCATCACGGCGCGGGCCGCCTCCAGCGGCGCGGCGCTGACCGGCATCGGCCCGTCGAACGGGCGCTCGTGCAGGGCGATCACCCCGAGGGTGGTCACCGTGGCGATCGCGAACAGGATCATCGCCACCGCCTGCGGCACCGGCTTGTCCACGTGGATCAGCCCGATGGAGAGGAGGGTGAGCAGCGCCAGCACCATCAGGGTCAGCCATTTCGACTGATCGCCATGGGCTTCGCTCAGGCTCAGCCGGTCGCCCCGCGCCGCGCGCAGGTTCATCACCGCGTCGAGGAGCGCCGAATGGGCCGCGGCGCCGGCCTCGGTGGTGTGGCGGGGGTCGGCCACCGCCTGCAGCAGGCGGCCCAGGGCCTCGCCGGCCGGGCGCGACGATTCCAGCTCCGCCATCTTGGGCCATTCGTCGTCGATCAGGGCGTTGGTGTAGGTCCGCAGCCGCGCCCGGATCTCCGTCATGTCGGAGGCGGTGGCGATGCTGAGGTCCTCCACCGCCAGCAGGTTCATCTTCTCCGACTGGACGATCTTCGAGGCCTGGCGCTGCCGTTCCCAGGCATCGTTGGCGACGAAGCCGGTCAGGAGCGCCAGCATCACCGAGATGGCGCTGAAATACGGTGCCACCAGGCCGAGCCCGAGCTTCGTGATCCCGGGCCGCGTGCCGGACGACACCGACAGGAGGGTGATCACGGCCCCGCAGACCGCGAAGATCGCCGCCAGCAGCGTGAAGATCAGCCAGACCGGCTGATCGAGCCAATAGCTCAGGACCACGTGTGTCTCTCCCCAACGATCAATGGGTCGTCACGATCAATCGGCCACGACGATACGGACCCGCGCCTACCGAACGGTGAACCCGACCGTCGCGGAACGCCGACATCCGGCCCGCGTGGTCACGACCGCCCCGGTCACGCCGCTCCCGGGCAGCCCTGGACCGTAACGCGCCCCTAACCCTGCCGACAAAGATCTTGCCGGCGAAAGCTGACGGAGATCGGACATCGATCCGGAGAACGACACGGACCATCATCGTCCGATCCCCGTAAACTCAGGAGGCTCGATAAGCTGTCGATCGATACGGAGATCGTCGGCCTCAAGTGTTCGACGGCCTTCGACCGCGATCCTTCTCCGTATTCCGGCTGGTTTCACCGGGATCGAAGGTCGCGCGACGCCCCCGATCCGGATCGCGTCTTCCAACCCGCCCCTGTGATCCTGCCGGCCCGCCGGCGCGACGGGGCAATATCGCAGGCGCGGGAGTCGAGACCGGATTCGGCAGCCGAGGCCGGCGCGGGCGAGGCGGCGGCCCCGCCCGCGCCTCTCAGGGTTTGATGACGGGTTCGGCGCTAGATCCGCCCATGACCTCGATTCTCGTCAGCGCGATCGCCTTCTGCTCGATCTTCTTCGGTGCGCTCGCGGGCGTCTGGGCCGCGCGCCGGCTCCCGGCGCCGCACCTGTCCGGCGAGACCCGCGCGGCCATCTCGGTTTCCATGGCGGTGGTCGGCACGCTGGCGGCCCTCGTCCTCAGCCACATGCTGTCGAATGCCGGCGCCTCCTTCATGCTGCGCACCACCGCGATCCAGACCCTGGCCGTCGACCTGATCAAGCTCGACCGCGCCCTGAAGCGCTACGGCCCCGAGACGCTCCCGATCCAGGACAACCTGCACACCTACGGGCGGACGAAGCTCGAGGAGCTGTCGACGTCGGGGCCGGACGGCAGCCTCGGCCTCGACAACCTGCATCGGCTCGAAACCCTCAGCGATCAGATCGTCGACCTTCGCCCCACGGGGGACCGGACGCAGCGCGTCCAGGCCCAGGCCCTGCGCATCGTCGACGAGATGGCGGATGCGCGCTGGCTCCTGGTGGAGCGCAAGAGTCTGGCGGTGCCCCTCCCGTTCCTGGTTCTCATGATCTTCTGGCTCTCGATGCTGTTTGCCAGCTTCGGCCTGTTCGCGCCGCGCAACACCACCGTGATCTTCGCGCTGCTCCTCTGCGCCCTGGCGATCTCCGGCGGCATCCTGATGATTCTCGAACTCGGCGCGCCGGCGCGCGGCCTGATCCGCCCCTCGGTGGCGCCGATGACGATCGCCGTCGAGGAACTGGCGCGCCCGTGAAGAACCGGAGGCTCGAAGATCTCGCGATACAGCCCGCGGATTTCGATCGGGTGTTTTCTGATCCCAGAATCACGCTGATCAAGGACATGATCAACGACATCTTCACGGGATCGATCATGGACAGATCTGTCAACCAGAGCCGACCTGTCGCCCTTCATTCGGAAACCATATCGGCGTCGCGAAAATCGGATCATCTGGACAACCGGCGCGCTTCCCAGGAAAAGACCGGGGCGGACGGGGATCGTTCCTTGGTCTTTCGTCGCCGCGATCCGCTGCGTGGCCATCGAGCGTACGGTTGGGAGAGTCACGCGTGACCACATCGTCTCAGCCGGACCCTCGGTCCGGTGGTGCGCGCGCCGATGCGGCGACCAGCCTGCCCGAGGGCGGCGCCCGTCGTCCGACCCGGCCCGGCCCCAAGGGCCGGCTGCTGCGCAACCTCGGGGCGGCCAAGCGCACCAGCGACCCGGTGGTGGGCATGCTCGCGGCCTCGTCCACGCCCGCGGCCAGGCCCTGGACCCTGCCCCTGTGGCTGCTGCTGGTCGGGCGGGAATCGGTCCACCGGCGCTGGCCCCTCGTCACGGGCGCAGGCGTGCTCTGGATCATCCTGGGCCTGGCCCTGGTGGCCGATGCCCTCGACGGGGCGACGCACATTCCGGATCGCTGGTTCGGCCTCCTGCTCGCCCTGGAGGCGGTGGCGGCCTTCATCCGCGGCCTGATCGCCACGGGGGCGGCGCGCCGCCTGCGCCTGCTCAAGGCGGCGCTGCTGTTCGGGGTCGCGGTCCTGACGATGCTGGCCTCGGCCTCCAGCACCTTCCTGCTGGCGATGCTGTTCGGCACGGCCTTCCTGGTCGACGGCGCGTCGCGGATCGTCCTCTCGCAGGTGCTGCGGTTTCCGGGCTGGCGCTGGTCGGTGTTCCACGGAAGCCTCGGCGTCGCCCTCGGCCTCCTGACCCTGGAGCCCTGGCCGACCTGGTATGCCGGCACGGTCGGCTTCAGCATCGGCGCCTTCCTGATCCTGGGCGGCGTCAAGGTGGCGCTCCTGGGGCTGCGGCTGCGCCGCCTCCCGGCGGATGTCGGCCGATCCACGCCGGAGGGCGGCGCGGACACGGTCACGGTCTATGTCTGGACCCCCACCGGGACGGCCAGCATTCCGGCCCGGCAGCGCCTCGTCCACCGCTACGTCGTCTCGGTGAACGGGGGCGGCCACATCTCCACCGGTCACGCCTCGCTGGAGATGTGCGGGCGGGGCGAGACCGGCGGCGCGGACGACGCCGGGCCGGACACCCCACTCTACGTGAGCCACTACCCCGCCGTGGAGATCGACCGGTCGCCGGACAATCTGCGCGCGACCCTGCGGGCCGGGCCGGAGAACAACGTGCCGGGCCGCTTCCTGCCGAGCTATCGCGCGGAGGCGGACGATTGGTGCGAGGCGACCGTCACGGTGACGCTGCACGGGGTCGACGGGGCGCGCCTGCGCGCCTTCTGGGCGCGGTATCGGCAGGACACCGCCTATAACCTCGTCGGGCGGAACTGCTCGACGGCGGTGGCCAACGCCCTCGACGCCGCCATCGAGGGCAGCTTCAATCGCCACGGCCGGCCGTGGTGGATGCTGATCCGGGCCGTGATGAGCCCGGAATTCTGGGCGGCCGCCGTGCTGCGCAACGGGGCCGGAGCGATGACCTGGACGCCGGGCCTCGTGCTCGATTACGCCCGCGCGCTCAGCACCCTGGTCGATCCGGTCACGCCGCTCCCCGCCATCCCCTGGCAGGGCGTCCGTCGTCGCCTCGTGCGCAACTGGCGCGCCGAGGCCGTGGCCCGCAAGCGCGGCTGGCTGGACCAGCGCCGGACCGCACCGCCTTTGTAAGATGGCGGGCGGGGTTGGGTCGCGACCCTGTGCAGGCCTCGGAAATCTCCGCTTGCGGGCTGCTCGGTGAGGCCGTGACCGATGGCCGTGAGGGACCGATATCCGCCGGTCCGCTTTGGGGACGCTCAGGAAACGGGGCGCTGATCGATCAATCCAAGGCGGGAGACCACCGTTCCGGGAGCCAGGATGGCGCCGGGCGCAACGACCGCATTCGCGCCGATGCGACATCCGTCGCCCACGAGTGCGCCGAACTTCAGCGTGTCCGCTTCGAGCGTCGTGCCGTTATAGCCGATACGGAGGCGGGGATCGGCCAACTCGTTCCGGTAGTTCGCAATGATCGAGCCCGCTTCGAGATTGACATCCCGGCCAAGGATGCTGTCGCCGACGAAGTTGAAATGGGCGAGCCTCGACCCTCGAAACAGGATGGTCGTCTTGAGTTCGGCTCCGGGTCCGACGATGCAGTCGCTGTCGAGCCAGCATCCACCTCTGATCAAGCTTCCCATAGCAATAAGACACTTCGGGCCAACGATCAGAGGGCCTTTCAGTACGGCGCCGGTCTCGACCCTGGTCGTGCGATGGATGGCGATATCGCCCTCGATCTCGTATTCGGAGCCGAGGGTCTTCAGAAGTCTCGCGACCATGCCAGCCAAGCCGGGGATGACATCCCACGCCTCTCCCGTCGCCCACCCGGCAAAGGGCGCATGACGCCAAGACGCGATATGCGCATCAACGATGGTCATTCGGCACGCGCTCGTGATTCTCACAACCCTCGAGTGTCAGACCGTGTACGGCGTACCAGCCTCGGTCAATCGTTTGCCACGGGCTCGAACGGCAGGTTTCGATCGCCGCGACGGCGTTGGTGAGCGTCCGGGTCGGGGCGGCGCCGGGCCATCAGCTTCCGCATCGAGAGCCATGGTCCGCTATCCACCCGCCTCAAACCGTCAGGCTCCATCGCAACCGTCGAGTTCTGACCGGCAGCGTCGAGGATTTGGATCGGCACCGCTCCGCCGGAGTGGGGCCCTGCGTCTCATTCGGGGGACGGCCTGGCCGTCGGGCCGGTGGGCGATGGGCGTGCGCTGACGCTCTTCGCCTGATCCGGGGGCCTCGCCGATGGTGCCAGGCATGCTCATGTGGCCCGTGCGCCACAACGGCACAGCGATGTCGGTCGATTTAGAACCTCTTTAAAAAGCAACAGAGCGAGATTGAAATGAATGTAAGTCTTCGTCTTGGAAGTTCGATCTGACCAGGTTGACCGGAAATGTTTCTGCCTCGTAACGCACAGCCTCCGAGTTAGTTTTGGTATGCGTCCGTGGCACCCTCCATCAAGAATAAGAAGTCCCACGGTGCTCGCGTGGCATCGACTGCTGTCCTTTCGATGACATCCCTTGTTTCAGTGATCGGCCTTGGATCGAATTCGACCCAAGCCCAGCCTGCCACGGACGCAGCTCAGGCGGTGCAACTCGAAGAACTTGCTGTCGCGGGCGATGGCGGCTCACTTCTCAAGGTCGATGGCTATCTTGCCAAGGACAGCATCAGTGCGACCCGCACGGACACGCCGCTGCGTGAGGTGCCACAAACGGTGGTGGTCGTACCGAACCAGGTGCTCGAAGACGCAGCCGCCACACGTGTCGACACGGCTCTCGACCTGGCCGGAGTCGGTCGCGCCAACAATTTTGCAGGCTTGGGCCTGACCGAGTTCACGATCCGGGGCTTTGCCACCGGCGAATACTACCGCAACGGATTTCCGATCAATCGAGGATTCCCGAATTCGCCCGATGTCGCTTCCATCGAGCGCATCGAGGTTCTCAAGGGTCCATCAGCGTTCCTGTACGGGCGTGGCGATCCGGGCGGCACCTTCAACATCGTCACCAAGCAACCGCTGGCCGAGCGCAGCTTCGCCATCGGTACGCAGTACGGCAGCTACAACCTCAAGCGCAGCACGTTCGATGCGACAGGCGCCCTCGATGAGGACGGCAAGGTCCTCGCCCGCATCACGGGTGCCGTTGAGGACAACGGCAGCTTCCGCGACTTCGTGCGCGGCGACCGTTACTACCTCGCGCCTGTCATAGCCTGGAAGCCGACCGCCGACACGACCGTCACCCTCGAAGGGGAGTTCATCAGCACCAGCCAGACCTTCGACCGCGGCGTCGTGCCCATCGCCGGCAACCTCCGTGCCCTCCCAAGGACCCGCTTCATCGGGGAACCGGGGATCGCCCCGGTTCGCAACGACAACGCCCTCGGCCAACTGCGCATCGAGCATCGGCTCGACCCGAACTGGGTGGTCAGCGCCGGGGCGCAGGTGCTGGGCGGCAATCTCGCCGGCGACGGTGCGGGGGCCATCGGCGTCCTTGCCGACGGACGGACCCTGCGGCGCACGTTCGAGCGGCGTGACCTGACCTGGTCCGATCTCGACCTGCAGGTGAACCTCGCGGGCAAATTCGAGACGGGTCCGTTTCGCCACACACTGCTGACGGGCCTGGACTATGACAGCTATCGCTACCGTGAGGTCTTCAACCGCTCGAACGCGACGACCAACCCGTTCTTCCTCGATCTCTTGACCCCTCAGTACGGCCAGCGCCTGCCCCCACTCACGGCCTCCGTCAGCAACCTGCTGGAGAACACGCAGAGCTTCGCCGGCTACATCCAAGACCAGATCGACATCACGCCGCGCCTCCACGCACTGGTTGGCGTGCGCGTGGAAGACATCGGCCTCGTCTCGACCTCCTTCCTCAACAATCGGACCACGCGCCTGCAGGGTACCGCTGCGACCCCCCGTCTCGGCTTGGTCTACGACCTGTTCGACACGGTCTCCGTCTACGGCAACTACTCGCGCTCGTTTCGGCCCAACACCGGTGCGGACCGGACCGGCCGACCCTTCGCGTTCCAGGAGGGCGAGGGCGTCGAGGCCGGTGCCAAATTCACCCTGCTCGACGGTCGCCTGAGTGCCACGGCGGCCGTGTTCGACATCAAGCGGACCAACGTCCTGACAACGGACCCGCTCGACGTGAACTTCAGCGTGGCCGCAGGCGAGGTCCGCAGCCGTGGCTTCGACCTGAGTTTCGCGGGCTATCTGGCGCCTGGCTGGCGCGTGATCGGCACCTACGCGTATGTCGACGCGGCCGTGAGCCGTGACAACGCGCTTCCTGTCGGGACGCGGCTGGCGAATATCCCCGAGAACAGCTTTTCCGTGCAAAGCGTCTACGAGTTCCAGAGCGGCGACCTTCGGGGTCTCGGGCTCGGCGGGGGCGTCAGTTTTGCCGGGCAACGCGTTGCCGGGACGGCTTTGTCGACCTTCAAGCTTCCCGAATACACGGTCTTCACCTTGATCTCGTATTATCAGATTACGCCGGGCGTCAGAGTCTACCTGAACGTCGACAACCTCTTCGACGAGACGTTCTATGACCGGGCGTTTCAGAACCGCTACGCCACTCCAGGTCTTCCACGCACGATCATGGGTGGCGTTGCGGCTCGCTTCTAAATCCCCGCCACGCTTGTTTTCCAATGCCGCTTCGGCACGGCGTCGAGGATCGCGGTCGCGCACGAGGCTGGCACGGTTCCGCGCTCCGCCGGGTCGGGGCCCTGCGTCTCATTCGGGGGACGGCCTGGCCGTCGGGCCGGGCCGGGCGAGGGCGCGCGCGAGGGCGAGCATCACCGCGAGGGTGTCGGCCTCGTCCTGCTCCGCGCCGTGGTCGCTGAGCTTGACGATCACCGTGCCGGTGTCGCGATTGATGTAGACGTACTGGCCGTAGACCCCGATGGCGGAGATGTCCTCGTCGCCGTTCGGAACGTGCCACCACTGCGCCGAGTAGGGCCAGCCGTCGACCTCCTGCCGGGCCGGCGTCTCGATCCGTTCGATCCAGCCCGGCGCCACGATGCGCGTCGCCCCCACCCGGCCGTGATCGGCCACCATCAGCCCCAGGCGGGCGAAGTCGCGGGCGACGGCATTGAGGCAGCAGAACGCCTTCTCGGTCCCGCCGGGCCGGTCGAGATTCCAGGTCGCCTCCGCCTCGGCCCCCATCGGTTTCCAGATCTGCTCCGACAGGATGTCGGCCAGGGGCCGGCCCTGGATCTCGGCCAGGATCAGCCCGAGCACCTCGGTGTCGATGCTGCGGTACTGGCCCTTGCTGCCGGGCCGGGACGACAGGCGGGCGTGGTCCCGCACGAAGGCCGGGAGGTCGCGGGTGAGGTACATCCCGGCCGTGCCGACCAGCGGGTCCCAGGGATCGTAGTTCTCCGGCACCGCGAGCCCGCTCGTCATGTCGAGGAGGTCGCGGACGGTGATGCGGCCGAAGGCGGCGGTGTCGCGCAGATCCGGGCGCAGGTAGGGCAGCAGGGCGGAGACCCGGTCCGTCTCGGCGAGCTGCCCCTTGGTGATCGCCTGCCCGACCAGGAGCGAGACCACCGATTTCGCCACCGACCAGGACGGAAAGCGCGTCGCCCCGTCGAAGCCGGGCCGATACCATTCGTGGACCAGGATGCCGTTCTGCGTGACCAGGAGCGCATTGGTGTGGGTCGCGGCCAGCATCTCGGCCAGGGAGACCCGCCCGCCCTTCCACGGCACAGGGTCGAGGATCGGGCGGGGCCGGACCGGCAGGACCCGCGGGGTCGCCGCCGCCGGCACCGGCCGGCGCGCGAACCAGGGTTCGACGGCCGAGGGCTCGAGGACGGTGAGGGCCACCAGGGTGATGGGATTCGGCACGCCGAGGAGGGCCGTGGCCGCCCAGGCGACGGCGCTCAGGAGCCCGGCCGCCACGAGCCCGATCTTCAGGGCCAGGGCCGGGCGCCCCGCGCGGTGGGGGCGGGACCGCAGGCCGCGCTCGGGGTGAGAAAGCACCGGAGGACAGCCCTTCGTGCGGGAGGGGGACCCCATGTCCGGGGGTTGAAAGCGGATCAGTGGGCCGCGCTCTGGCCCGAGGCCAGGATGGTCACGCCCACGGCGATCACCGCGATGCCGGCCATCATCGACAGGGTGATGGGCTCATCGAACAGGAGGGCGCCGCCGAGGGCCGCCCCGACCATGCCGACCCCGGCCCAGATCGCGTAGACGACGCCGATCGGCAGCATGTTCATGCTGTTCGACATCAGCCAGAAGGCGGTGCCGTAGCCCACCACCATGATCACGGTCGGCACCGGCCGGGTCAGCCCGTCGGCGGCCTTGAGGGCCAGCGTCGCGGTCACTTCGGCGCTGATCGCGAAGGCGAGGAGCAGGTAGGGATTCATGCGGGAAGCGTCCGTGGAAGCGGCGGGCCGACGGAGCGCCGGGCGATGCGTGCGCCCGACAGGAACCACCGGGCGCGTTAATTTCCGGTGTGGCGCCCCGTGAATGAGGCGCGCCGTTGCGGGCTCTAGTCTTGTTTTCGCCGGGCGCACGTGTGGCGGATCTTGAGAGCGACCAGTCTTGGGCGGAGTCAACAGGCTCGGACGGGCACAGGTCGGTTTCCAACAATTGGACCTGCCGGGCCGCGTCGTGTTCGGCTATGGAACGCGACACCCGTGGAAATCGCGCCGGCTCCGGGCCGGCACCCCCACGTGATCGGAGCGTTGAGGATGTCTCGGCCGGCAGTGGTTCCCAGCGTCATCGAAACGACGACCTGCGTCGAACCCCGTCAGGCGTTCGCGTTCTGGCGCGCCACCGCGCTGGCGCCCTTCGGCGACGTGGAGCGGGTCCAGGCGCGGGCGCCCTTTCGGGCCAGGCGGCTGGCCGTGGCCGCGGCGGACTGGGCGCTGACGCACACGGCGAGTTCGCCGGTGGGGTTGCGGTTCGGCAGCGGCCATGTCGACCGGAACGCCCCCGAGCAGGTCGCCATCGCCCTGGCCCTCGACGGGATCGGCTACCAGGAGCAGCACGACCGCGGCGGGCGGATCGCCGCTGGCGACATCAGCTTCCTGGTCCGGAACCGGCCCTTCATGGCCGGGTCCCAGAACGCCTACGAGGAACTCCGCATCGCCGTACCGCGCCGGATGTTCGAGGCGTGGTTCGGCGATGCCGATGCCTTCTCGGGGCGGATTCTGGCGAGCCGACCCGCGACATCCGCCTTCGCGCCGCAGTTCCGCGCCTTCGCGAGCTCGGTGCGGGCGATGTCCCACGGCGAAGCGGACGCGGCCCTGGACAGCCTGCTGCACCTGCTGCGGGGCCTCGTCCCGGAGGCGGCCGGCCGGTCGCGGAGGGAGCTGTCGCGGGATGCGGTGATCTCCCTGGCGCGGGCGCAGATCGAGCGGCGGCTGCACGACCCGGGCCTCTGCCCGCGGGAGATCCACACGGCGCTCGGGCTGTCGCGAACCCAGCTCTACCGGGCCTTTGCCGAGACCGAGGGCATCGCGGCGGAGATCCGGACCGCGCGCCTGACCCATGCCTACCGCCACCTGGCCTCGCCGGACAACGACGGCCTGAAGATCGCCACCATCGCGTATGGCTGCGGCTTCACCGACGTGCCGACCTTTAACCGCGCCTTCCGCCGGCGCTTCGGCTTCCCGCCCGGCGATCTTCGCAGTCGTGATCCAAGCCTGCGTGATCCAAGCCTGCGTGATCCAAGCCTGCGTGATCCAAGCCTGCGTGATCCAAGCCTGCGTGATCCAAGCCTGCGTGATCCAAGCATCCGTGATCTTGGCGCCCGACGCTCCGGAGGCGCACCGTCGGACGGGACATCCTCTCACGGCAGGTGATACGACACGCCCGCGATCAGCGCCTTCTCCTCGGTGTTGATGGTCCGGCGCGGATCGCCGCCGAACTTGTTGTGCCAGTACTGGAAGCCGGCGAACACCTCGAAGCGGTGGGGCGTGCCGGCGACGAGCTGGCCGACATCCAGCACCAGGTTGGTCTGCGACACGAACTCGACCTGGGTCTCGTTCTCGTTGATGCGTCCGTAGCGGCCCTTGGGCAGGATCACGGTGTTGAAGCCGGCGAGCGAGAGGGGCAGTCCGGTGAAGCTCAGGGGCAGCGCATAGGTCAGCTCGAATTCCGGCGTCATCCGGTATTCGACGCTGCGGAAGCGGCCCACCGCGAAGCCGTTGCGCGAGAACTCCTTGTAGGCCTGGACCTTGAGATTCACGTATCCGGCCGGCACGTCGAACGCGAAATTGAGGCCGAAGGTGCCGGCGCGCTTCTCGGAATCGAAGGTCGTGTCCTTGGTGTTGATGTCCGCCCCGAAGGACAGCCCGATATCCTTGACGAGGCCCGGGATGCTGAAGGCGTCGGTGTCGAAGATCTGGTTCCCGCTGAGGACGCCCCGGTAGATCAGGTAGAACTCGGTCGCGCCGACGCCGGGGAAGTTGCCGAACTTGTCGCCCGCCGGGTCCTGGGACCCCGAGCGCAGGATGTCGAGGGAGAGCAGGTTGGTGCCGTAGGTCCAGGTATTGGCGTGGAACAGGTTGACCACGTTCTTGGGCACCGCGCGGGGCTCGCGCCGGCCGTCCGGACCCTGGACGCTGATCCCGGGCTCGGCGGACGGCCCCTGGAACCGGTAGCTGATGATGGTGTCTGAGAAGCTGAAGAGCGAGGGCGCGGGCGGTGCCGCGACCGGCCCCACGGGCGGCGCTGGCGCTGCGGGCCCGTCCGCGGCCGACGCGGTTCCGATGAGGCCGACCCCCGCGAGGCCAAGACCCGCGAGGCCAAGACCGGCAAGGCCAAGACCGGCGAGGCCGAGCCCCGCAAGGCCGAGCCCCGCACGGACATGCCCGCGGCAGGCCAGAAGCAGGCCCCGGCGGGCCGCACACGTAAGCATCGACGTCTCTCCCGTGAATGTCCAAGTCCCGATAAGCCGCCCCATCGGTCGGGCTCGCCGGTTCGGCGCCTGTGCGCCGCCGCGCCGCAGCGCGGGCCGACAGCGGTCGAGCCGGGCTCGTCGCGGTCGTGGTTGATGTCGCCACTCCGCCTTCGCATCCGGCCGGCCGATCGTCGCCGGGCGCACCATGAACCCGGCTCGGGTGCCGGGCACGGGTCGCATGCGTTGCGAAGCCTGCCGCCGCGCGATCGCTTCGACAGACCGCCGGGGCAGGGTATTCCGTGAACGAGGGCGTTCGATGCCGGGCCGCGAGCCCGTGCGATCCGGCCCTATTTCAGCGGACAGGCGGCGCCGCTGGCGATCCAGGCCGCCACCAGGGCACCGGCCTCGGCCTGCGTCCCGGGCGCCGGCGTCCGGCCGTATCCGGGTGCCCAGGCCCATCCGACCAGGGTGTCCTGGCCGATGTGGTGCAGGAGGTCCTCCACCTTGCGCTGGCCGTTGCGCGCCGGATCCTTGATCTGCTCGCAGATCTCGGCGACGCTTCTGCCCTCCCAGGCCATCGAGCGCGGGGCGAGGTGCCAGTCGGAATGCCCCGGCATCCGTCCGGGCCCGAAATTGGCGGCGCCGTGGCAGCTCCCGCAACGCATCGACGCGGTGCCGAAGCCGTCGGGCCCGCGGAACACCGGCGGCTGGTGGGGCCGGCTGTGGTCGCCCTGCCGGGGCCGGTCACCGGCCGGATGGCAGTTGGTGCAGCGGGGACTGGTCAGGACCTTGCCGAGTTCGGTGAAGATCGCCGCCGAGCGCGTGTGGGTGTCGGCGATCGCGTCGAAGCTCTGCGGTGGGGCGAGCCGGCCGGCCGGAACCGGCTCGGCCGCATCGACCCGCACCAGGCACACGGCGAGGACGGCCGCCGCGGCGAGGCCACGGGTCCGGAGGGAAGAGGTCATCGGCCGGGCTTTCAGAGGAGGTAGCGCTGGGGTTCGGCCAGGATCACGGAGCGGACCGCCTCGTGATATTTGACGTAACCGGTGCAGCGACAGAGGTGGCCGTCGAGGGCTTCGGCGATGGTGGATTCCACGTCCGCCCGGGCCACCGGCGTCCGGGCCAGACGCTCGAGCAGCACCTGGCCCTCGTTGAGGAAGCCCGGCGTGCAGTATCCGCACTGGAACGCGAAGTGGTGGATGAAGGCCTTCTGCAGCACGCTGAGCTCGTCGCCCTTGGCGTGCCCCTCGACCGTGCGGATCGTCTTGCCGTTGAAGCTCACGGCCGGGACGATGCAGGTCGGGCTGGTGGAACTCGTCCCGTCCGGTTCATCGACGATGATGGCGCAGCTCAGGCACTGCGCCGCGCCGCAGCCGAACTTGGTACCCGTCATCCCAAGATATTCGCGCAGGAAGTCGTTCATGGTGAGGTCGTCGCGGACCTCCGTCGGACCATGGACCCGACCGTTGATGGTGATGACCAGTGCCGTCACGCCAGGGCTCCCTTGAGCATGGTGGGGGTGACCGGAAGCGAATAGAAGCGGTGGCCGGTCGCGTCGAAGATGGCATTGAGGATGGCGGGCACGACGGGGATCATGACCACCTCGGCGATGCCCTTGGGCGGCTCGTCGGCGGAGACCGGCGGCAGCAATTCGATTTCGAGATCGTGCAGCGGCAGGTCCGATCCGCGGGCCACCACGTACTGGCCGAGATTCCACTGGCCGTTGCCGGGGCCGCCTTCGTAGAGCGGCAGGGTCTCCAGCAGGGTGTAGCCGACGCCCATGGCGAAGCCGCCCTGGGCCTGGCCCCGCACGACTTCCGGGACCAGGGCGCGGCCGCATTCCACCACCGAATAGGCCTTGGCGATCCGGATCGCCCCGCTGGTCCGGTCGATCTCGACGCGCACGACGGTGCCGCACTGGGCTCCGAAGGTGGTGCCGATCCGGTTGTTGCTGGTGGGCGGGAACGCGACGGCGACGCGGGCGACCCGTTCGAACGGACCGGCGCCGTGGCGGACCGCGAGGGCGTCCGCCTCGGCGCGGTAGCGCTTGTCCTGGATCGGGAAGGTCGCGCTGGCGAAGGCCCACCGCGAGAAGCAGTGGGTCATCGCCCCGGTCACCAGCCGGGCCGCATGGGCCTTGGCCGCGAGATCCGGCAGGGACAGCGGCGGCAGATCGGCGAAGACCAGACGGCCCTCCTGCCACCGCGCCTCGGCCCATTGCTCGGCCCGGTGGTCGGTGGCCGGAATGTTCCACAGCGCGAGGGCCGCCGGCCACAGGCCGAACCGGAAGATGACGCGGGCCGCCTCGGCCGCCGCGTGGGTGCCCACATGGGCGCCGTTCGAGGCCGCGGTGGCCGAGCTGATGGCCGGAACCCAGCGGCTGTTCTTCTCGACGGCGTCCTGCGTCGCCTGATCCATCGTGTACGAATTGCCGGAGGTGACCAGCGCCAGGGCGCCGAAGGCGTCGAGCTGGCCGAGGGCGACCTCGTCGGCGAGGCCGCCGATGTGGATCGCGACCCGGCTCGCCAGCGCGGTGCCCATGCCGTTGCCCATCTCGGGCTGATCGCAGGCGATCGAGATGCGGCCCTGGGGGTCGATCTCGATGCGGCCCATGGAGCAGTCGGCGCCGGTGCCGTAATCCTTGGTGACGCAGGCGACGCCGGTGCCGACGACGATGCCGTCGCGCTTCGGCCGGGCCTTCTCCGCCGCCCGCGCCGTCCAGATCGGATGCGCCTCGAGCTTGTCGAGGAGTTCCAGCGTCCGCACCGAGACGGTGTAGCGATTGCCCATCATGGTGCGGCCGTCGGGGGCCAGGGCGTTGCGGCGGCGGAACGCGATCGGATCGAGCGGCAGCGCCGCGGCGGCCTCGTCGATCAGGGTTTCGAGCGCCGTCATGGTCTGCACGGTGCCGTAGCCGCGCATCGAGCCGGCCGTCACGCCGCGGCTGTGCAGGGCCACCGTGGTGACGTCGACCTTCGGGATGTCGTAGATGCCGATGGCCGCCGCCGCCGCCACCGTGGCGACGTTGGTGGAGAAGTTCTGGAGGCCGCCGCCGTCGAGGACGTGGTCGGCCGCGAAGGCCGTGATCTTGCCGGTCTTGCGGCTGATCCCGATCCGCGTGTGCATCTTGAAGGCGTGGCGCTTGATGCCGCCCTGGAACTGCTGGAAGCGATCATGCGCCAGGCGCACCGGACGGCCGGGGAAGAAGATCGCCGCCAGGGTGACGTAGAGGATGAAGGGGGTGTGGTCGCGCCCGCCGAAACCGCCGCCCATATAGGCGAAATCGGCCTCGATGTGCTTGGGCTTGAACGCGGCCTTGGCCTTGCTCAGCAGGGTGGCGATGGCCTCGGCGCCCTCGTAGGGCGACTGGATGCCGAGCACCAGTTCGAGCTTTCGGCTCCGGCCGTCGTACCAGCCGAGGCCGCTCTCGGTTTCGAGGAACATCGGGTCGACCGACTGGGTCTCGAAGCGCCGGTCGAGCACCAGCAGGTCCGGGTCGGTCCCCGTCAGCTCGGCGCGGATGGCCTCGCCGTAGCGGGCCGCCTTGCCGTAGGGCTTCGAGGTCTCCCGGGCGTAGGGCTCCCAGACCGGCAGGGGCGAATGCTGCATGCGGCCCGGACTGACCCATCCGGCCAGGATCGGCGAGTAGACGTCGGGCGATTGCGGGGTCGGGCCGGCGACGCGGGTGAAGCGGAAGGCGCCGTAATTCTCGCCCTCGACCGGGCCGGTCTCGTCGCCGAACTGGACCAGGGTGCCGTCGCGGAAGGCGAGGCGGGCCCGGTCGAAGGCGTCGAAGCTGTCGAAGATCAGCATCGCGAGGGGCTGGCCGAGATAGAGCGGCGTCTTGCCCACCGGACAGAACAGGTCGCCGGCATAGAAGTCCGGAACCGTGAGATTGGCCTTGGCCACCTCGTCCGCCGTCACCACCACATGAGGCTTGAGCGGCCCGTCCAGGCGGGCGAGATCGAGGCCGAGATAGACGCGGGACGCGTCCGGCGCCCGCACCAGCAGGGCGTGGGAGGTGGTCTGCGGCCAGCCCGGCATGTCGGCGGCGCGGAAATCCGAAGCATAGAGCTTCGCCCCCGTCACCTTCGGGCTGCCGTCGATGCGACCGAGGCCGCCGGAGGCGGGATTCCAGTGGTTCCGGCCCGGTAAGGTCTCGCGGGCGGCGAAGCTGGGCTCCTGGGCGGCGGCGAGGCGGGACAGGCTGAGCGAAATACCGCTCGCGGTGACCCAAGTCATAAATTCACGGCGCGACGCGCGCATGGTCCAATTCTCCAGGTTTCGTTCGGCGTTCCATGTCGATCCGGTCGCCGCAGCCCGATCTGGAGCCGACATCTTGCAGAGCCGATCAACACCCCGCCCGCGAGACGTCCTATACGGACTCTATGAACATATATCTTAATGAAATCGATAGACGCCGAAACGCAAAATTGCGGTCAACCCGAAGCGTTGCTGATCTGCCACTGATAGACGAGTTGTTGTTCGGTATAAGTTTTCAAATATATTATAGATATCGATGGTAGATATTTGTAAATTAACACATGTAATTTAACGTTATTGTCGCGTCGGCAAGGGTCCGAATAAGGACATTGTCGCCGAGGCAACCTACTCGGTATCGACTTCGCTCCGGCGGACATCCTCTTCCGTGGCGCCTGCCCGCTCATGCCCGGGACAGCCCCATCCGGCACGACGCGCCGGGCGATGGGGTCCAAAGGTGTCCAACAAGGGGGAATCGGGGCAGCCTCAGGCCGCGTATTCGACCAGACCTGTTCTCGCATCGGCCCAGGATGGACCGGAAAGGCCGTCGGTGGTGGGCCCGGCAGGATAGCTATCCAGAAAACAAAACCTCATTCTTTTCAATCGCTTAGATTTCATTCGCCGTGTTCATGTGTATCACTTATGTGTCACAGCGAAAAGAGCATATATGCTCCAGGCTGATATGAGCGCTACGATCAAAAATAGGGTTTAAGATGCCCGAGGCCATTCCAGCTGACGTGCATGTTGACGTTGTGATTGCCAAGTCGCTTCAGCACCTTGGCGAGCGCGCTGCGCCTTTCGTCGCAATTTTTCCAGATAGCGACAACTGGAATGATTACGGGCGGAATTTCTTCGCGAAGCTGCACATCCACCCAACTGAGGGTGATCCGCTCAAGCTTCACTTGCGAATGATGTTCCAGGGACGGCCATGGAGTGAGCCGGTTTTTAACGAGTTGCTACAGAAGTTCGGTGACGTGTTCCCAATTGAGCAAATCACCACCCCGTTCGTGGCGCTTCTCACAAAGGGCGACTACTATCGGCAAGTAATTGAAGCGCTTGGCTTTAATGTCGGCGTCAGCGCACTTCGAAAAATGCACGATGCGACGGTCGCTCGTACCGAACGTACCAATGAGCAGCTGCTAGCCCTAATTGACGACGAAGACTTCCACATTGGCGCCCTGCGTAGTGACAGCGCGTACGATGCCCTGAGGCGCGGTAGCCGATATTTTCGGCAGAACCTTCCCAAGGTTGTTGAGGACGCAGCTATCGACTTTGCGTTTTCTGCCAATCTGCCGAGTGCCGACAACCCCTACACGCTGACCTTCCGCTTCAACCGCGACGGCATTTTCCATGACCGCGCCGCCGTCCTCATCGGACGTAACGGCGTCGGCAAGACGCAGCTGTTAAAATCAATCGTCGATGGCCTCCATTCGAAACATCAGGAAGGCTACTTACGGCCACACTTCCAACCCTCCTTCCAACCCTCGCGCGTAATTGTTTTCTCTTCGGTTCCTACTGATCCTTTCCCGCGTTCGATCGGCGCATGGCACGGCATCGACTACGAGTACTTCGCCGTGAACGCCTCTCGTGAGGATCATGCTGACCCGCTGCTTGCTGCGC
Organism: Methylobacterium sp. 37f; assembly: GCF_023093475.1. Lineage (NCBI taxonomy): Bacteria > Pseudomonadati > Pseudomonadota > Alphaproteobacteria > Hyphomicrobiales > Methylobacteriaceae > Methylobacterium > Methylobacterium sp. 37f. Next base: position 12,678 of record NZ_JAGHKN010000007.1, on the reverse strand, counting down.
TAGTCGCCTGCAGAAAAACGGAGGAACGGATTGGATTTGGCGAGCACGGCTTTAACACTCGCATGGATGTGATCCAGGGTGCGCTTGAGCCACTCGGCTTATGGCGGCGTCTCCACCTACCCTTGAGAGCTCGTCAAGAAGGAATTGCACTGCCATACGTCATCGAACCTGACGGGCAAAGATACTTTCCTATCTGGCGGAGCCTAAATGAATTCAATTCGATCCGGCTAATCCAGCAGATCGACTGGTCCCGGCCAGCTATTGTTTTGGATGCTCATATGGAGGTGCGCAGCCTCAGCAGCGGCGAGTATGCCATGTTACGCTTTGCGGCGCAGGCATCCGCCGCCATCGAGCAAGGCAGTCTCCTTTTGCTCGACGAGCCAGAAACGCACCTTCACCCAAATTTTGTTTCGGACTTGATGGAAATCCTCGATAATCTGCTGCAGTCCACCCGATCAATCGCCATAATTGCAACTCACTCAGCATACGTCGTGAGAGAGACACCACGAGAGCGTGTTAATGTCCTCACCCTCAAAGACCGCACGATCAGCATAGACACGCCCCGCATGCAAACATTCGGCGCCACCATTGACAGCATTTCGCAATTTGTCTTCGGCGATACCAGTATCTCGCACCGCTATCAAAAGACCTTGACCGATTGGGCCGATCAGATCGGGCGCGACATGGGCATCGAGGGTGTTATTGCGCAGTACGGAGCCGAGCTAAATTCGGAGAGCCTCTCCTTTATCGCGCGTCGGCTTGCAGAACCCCTGCCTGCTTCGCCTGAGCCGGAGCAGCCCGAAGCGATCTGATCCATGCAACATCTTCCTCTTCCCGTAACAGCTGCAGGCGATGAGGCTGTCGTTAACGAACTCGCCGAGGATGCCTTCTGGGCGCCGCACGTAGCCGACTGGATTGCTGCATACCGGACCTATCAGGCAGGCGGTGGAAGCCCGTTCGCCGTATCTCCGCACAACTTCGGGGCGGGTGTAGGCAGCCGTCAGTATTCGCTTTTTGATAGCCGGGGCGGGTCGGGAGAGCTCCGCCGTATGCGTCGTAAGGAAGGACTGAAATCGTGCCCGGTCTGCGGCTCGCCGGTAACAGGCAACCTCGACCACTATCTGCCTCGCAACGCTTACCCTGAATTCGCGATCATGCGAGCTAATCTCGTGCCTGCCTGTCAGCACTGTAATTCGGGTGTTAAAGGCAAAACAATCCACGGCGGTAATCCACGCCGCTTCATCCATCCGTACTTTGATCCGTGGGCAGCACAGCCGATCTGGCTTGTCGAAATCATACCACCATACAAGGCGGCGACTTTCAGGCCCCGTCCTTTGCCAGAGTTACAGGCGCCGAACAGCGAGATTGTCAGCTTCCATCTAGAAAATGTGCTTGGTATCCAGTTTGACCTTTCGATGGCTAATCACTGGTCGTCACTTCCGGGTCAGCTGAAAATGAGAGATGAGACACTAACGAGCGCAAGCGTGACGCACCAAGTCAACATCGAACTCATCCTCGCTCGGCTCTCAAAAGGGGAGAACAGTTGGGATGCAGCATTGCTGCGTGGGATCGCCTCTGACGCAGCTGCGATTGAACACCTACGGCAGGAGGCAATTGGTACCGTGTTGCCACCCATGGCTTGAAAGCGTCCTCGCTGAGAGGCAGTTTCGAGCTATCGAGGGCTGTATGAGCAAAACGCCGCCCCCCTCTATAGACCTTCCCAGGAACACGAAAATGGCCATACCTCATATCTGTGAGACAGCCCCCAGCACCGCGCATCCGAAAACGAACATGGCTTTATGATTTTGCAACTGGGTGCAAGGCTGGGGTTCAGCCTCAGCACGGGTGGATCGATCGTCTCAAATTCGGTCTGCCCGGCCTGAACGTATCTTGTGCTTGCGAGCACGAGCACCTGAAGGCATATCTCCATCGACGAAGCCGTGAGTACGACGAGTACGGTGCTTTCTTCGACGTCGAACAACTGCCTAAGGGCAGCCTGCGTGTGACGTTCCCCGCCAAGCGTTGGCTGTTCAACCTCCAGATCACGATCAGTCTGCGGGATGGGATGTGGTCGGGGGCGGGAACTCTCGAACTCAACACGACGCGCCTGTTTGCCTCGGTTGGGCATATACGAGACCTAGCTGCATCGCCTGAGGTGAACCGCATCGACCTCATGCGTCCGATCGGACTGAACCTGAACCGTGCTCTCACGCTTGATGGCAACGACAACTTCGTGCCCGACCACCTAGCCTCGATGGCGATCCGAACGGATTGGGCACGTCTGACGCAGACCTACGCTGCTGCCGTGCTCGATGTCGTGGCAGAGACGGTCGGTACAGTGCACGACCTCGAAGCCGGCCAATCGCAAGATCCGCTTCTGCGGATGCCCCCATTCGATCGGTGGACGATGCAGCAGGCGGAAGTCTACGTCGAGTTCAAGGAAGCCGGAGCACCTCTACGCGTCGCAGATATCGCGGAGCACGGTCGAAGTATGGCCGATCTCTTTGCAGTGGAGAACCATGGGGTGCTGCCCACCCACGGAATGAGCCGGACTGGCAACATGCCTGCCATGAAGATCGGTCTCGGTGCGGCTAAGGTCGATCTCTCAATTTATGCCAAAGCTCATGACCGCCTCCGCGTCGAGGTCCGATATACGGGCGCACCCCTCAAAGCGTGCCGTCTTACAAAAGGGCACTACTCTGGGTCCCAGGCCTTCATAGAGGACGTGCTGGTAGGTGTTAGAGGCAATGCGGCAGCCCGCATTACCCACTTCCTCAGAGCCTATGTGACCAGCCGAGGCTCGGCGTCACCTCGGCTTCCAGCCCTTGTCACCCTGCTGAATGTCATCTCCCAGGCTTGTGGCAACGATCTGAGACTAATGAACCGCGTCCTGTCGCTGTTGATCGTGCATAACGGTCTGAGCCGCACGAGCGATGAGCGTATCCAACAAATCGCGGACACCCTCATCCAGTCTGGTGTCTTGCGACAGGGACGAGCAACGCTCCGCGCGCGTCGAACAGAATACATTCTCGCCCCTTACTACGGCTCTGCGCTCACATCGCTGCGAGCACTGCCAAGACAATAGGCGCGCAGCGGAAAAGAAGGCCGCGTCGGGTTCTTTGCACCTGGGTGCAATCCCCTATTGTGAGAACAGCGACAGCTCAGCGTGCGCGGGCTGCTTACAGACAGATTGGCGACGGTACTCTTTCGGCAGCAGCGGATGATCACCGCCGTAAGCACCAGATGGGTCGGTAAGCTCGGGCACCACGAGGCCGAGGTGGAGGCAGAACCACGCCGAGACGTAGCCCCGATGGCACCATGCGCTGGGATCTGTCAGCTTTTCGAAACAACAAAGGACAGGGGTCTGGCCCTGCGCCTTCGCGTCGATCTCGGCGACGATCTCAGCAGGGTCGAGAGCGGAGAGTTGAGCGGCGTATCGCGCCCGATACTCCTCCGTCCCCGCCGTGCGGAACCACGATCTCCCCGGAGCCAGGGCCATGATTTTCGGGGCCGCATGCTGGCCACGAGGTGTTCCAACCGAGATCCCGATCCTCACGTAGCCGGGCGGCATACGATCGAACCAACTCGAAGTCTTGATCATTTCTTCTTCTTGGCAAAGTGCTTGCGAGAAGACTTTCATCTATCCCTTTGGCCGTCACCCCCATTAATTCTCTTGCGTACGCGTACGCGTACGCGCGCGTGCGCAGGAGAGGGGTCCGGAAAAAATTAGCTCAGACGCATCAACAGCTTACAGACTTCGCGCGATACGTAAAAAGGCATCTATCAGAAGGGTCAATTCTCGTACTACCTCCGCATCGCAGCCCTAACTATTCTGGTTTCGGCAACCGGTTGCCCAACACCGACTGCAATTGTTCCTGCGTAATCGCCTCTTCGAACGGTAGGCTCAGCGCGTGAGCCGCAACCCGTGCGCTGATTTCCGAAAATATCCTGCTCCGCAACTCCTCCGGAATGGGGTCGTCTTGTCCCACGCCATGCTTCTCGAATACGGCATCGACAATTCGGTGGATCTCCTTTGGCTGAGAACGGTCAACGTACGTGCGCATAACCTCGGAAACACGCTCACGCTGGGCCTTGAAGGTCTCGTCACGTTCGGGACAGTCCAGCCAATCGAAAGACACGTCGAACAGGGCAGCGGCCTCATCGGACCACTCCGATGGGGACAGCGGATTAGAAGCAAGCCCGATTTTTTCGTTTGGCAAGCCTCCGCTTTCTGCCAGCACAATTTGAAATCCCAACACGTTGTAGAAGGTGAAGTGCCCGACAACCCGGCCTACCTCGTTGCTACGCACGTAAATAAGATTGAAGAGCGGGCCGTATGCTTCCTTCACCTGATCAACATCACTGAGCAAGCGGTCGTCGAGAGAGGTACGTGCTTTCAAGAAATCGTCACTACCTACGGTTACGAACGTCCGCGTCGCGTCGTAGATCTGCCCGCGGAGTTCGTCATTCCCTGCTTTGAGCGCCCATAGAACGAGGCAGGCCTTTGTTGCGGATCGGATCGCATCATGGCCGCCAAAGGAGAGTGGGAAGTGTACGGTGTCGGGCCGTCTCTCGATCGCGCGGCCTTTGGCATTCAACAGCTGGCTGCGGATCTCCGCCTCTGGCATGCCCAACGATGCGGCGATGTTCGGGATAAGTCGGTCCACCTCCTCAAGCGAACTTACGTTGATCTCGACGTTGAAACTGCCGTCCGGGCTCTTCTCAAAAGAGAACGGCTTAACGACAGGCTCAATCATGCCATCGCCGTACATGTTTACGATTTCGCTGCCGGCCTGAACTTTCCTCAGCATAGGCGCGGCTTTGCCGGTCCCAGATTTCATCTGTAGCATGTTGCGGATAACTTCGACCTGAGCCGAGAGAGCCTTGTCGATACCGTTCCCGAACTGATTATTGCACTCAGAACAAATGACCTGAGTAGTAGTTTTACGACCGCCGAGCGCGTTTAAAAGAACGTGCTCTGGCTTAGTGCTACGATCCAGTGTGGTGTCGCAGAAAATGCATTTCGGCATTATGGCCCTTCCTTGCGATCATGTACGAGCTTCAATTTAGGCCACTCCTCGGTCGAGCACAGCTGCGATCTGGGGACCATGCCACACTGCCTTGCCCTGCGGGGTCGGGATCTCGCGCCGCATCAGTTCCCGTGCGACCGCCCGCTTCGACATTCCAGAGGCTAGGAGCCCCCGGATCATCGGAGCCAGATCCGCAGCCCGCCGGTCGGCCTTGGCACCCCTCACAGATGCGCTGGCTGCCCTTCCCAGGTGTCCGACACCCTCCAGGCCGCCCCGGTTGCCCCCGAGACGTGTCGGCCGCCCCTGAGCCTGTAGCTCGGCAAGCTCCTCGGCGGTGCGGGTCTCGTACCAGACCTTCTTGCGGGCGAGCGCTGCCTTGGTCCGGTCGGAGATCATCTTGGCCTCGTGCTCTGCCACCGCAGCGAGGATGTGGATGGTGAGGCGGTTCGCAGTGGGGAAATCCACGGCCACGAAGTCCACGCCGCTTTCCATGAGGCTGGAGACGAAGTGGACGTTACGGGCGAGGCGATCGAGCTTGGCGATCACGAGCGTCGCACGATGCAGCCGGCAGAGCCCCAACGCTTCCTGAAGCTTCGGCCGGTCCGAACGGGTACCGCTCTCGACCTCAACCACCTCCGAGATCGGCGTACGGCCGGCAAGATGGATGCGAATTGCTTCACGCTGTGCATCGAGCCCCAGGCCGGACTTTCCCTGACGGTCAGTCGAGCACCGGACGTATGAGACGAAGCGGCCATGGCTCATCGCGCTGCTCCCAGGGGTGCTGCTTTTAGGCGGAGGGATTGTGGGGATGTTGGTGGTGAGAAACTTTGCACCTGGGTGCAAAGTTCGACAAGCCCGTATGCACGTCTTCTGACTTGAAACTTCTGCCAGTGCACTTGAAAGGCTGGTTGGGCACGCATTGAGGTCGCACCCAGCCAGCAACAGGAATTCCGACAGCTACTCCGAGAAGACCATGTTGGCGTAGATCACAGCCACGGTCAGGGCACAGCCCGCGTGGGCAAGCGCACCTTCTGATAAGAGTATGGTAGCCGTGAGGGCATACACGGCGAACAAGGCAGCATGAGCGAGATGGTGGCGATTGAGCATGGGCGAACTCTCCTGGGTTGAACTGTCGCCCTATTGGCCGCATCTTGACCGCAATGATTAGGACCTCCGCCGCAATGCACCGCAATGGCCCGCAAACCCGTGGCTGAGACAGCGCGAGCCCGTTTTGCCCGGCTCCTGACCGAGCATCTCAAAGGTGGAACGCGCCCTAGGTCGGCAGAGGGAGAGCCCTGGACCTATGCTGAGTTCGGATCGAACGTGCAGAGTTCCCGGGCCAACGAGTACGTGTCGGAGCGCACCGTCTCGAACTGGTGCAAGGGTAAGTCGCTGCCAACAGAAATCGAACCGATTTTACGGCCGCTATTCGGACGGACCCCTGAGGGCAGTGACCACGTGTATACTCGTGGGAAATTACGTGATGCATACATAGCTGCACGCACAGAAAAGCTTGCCACTGTTATTGCGCAGGCACAGCCGGACCCAGCCGGAGGAGAGTGGTTCATTCAAGGTGAGCAGTTTGCCTTGGATCGGACAGTACGTGCGACGGACAATCATGCAGCAGCAGACCCATCACGGCAGAGAATGCAGGCCGCTATTCGGGATTTTGCCGCAGAGTTGATCGAACCGGCAAAACGACTTTCTAATTCTCGCGTGTGGAACGCTCTACCACGGACGATCACGGCATTCCACGCCCTATTAGAATGCGACCCACTACAAATGCCGGAGCGGCTCGGTGAGGCCTACGCATTGTTACTAAGATTAGGAAGGTTTCTCGAAACTGATACCCGTTTGCAAAAGAACCCAGCTCACTCAGACGATCCACTTGATCCTGAAATTCACGGTCTGCTGGTTGATGTTGTGCGGACAGCCGCACCTTGGATGAGGGGCTTCCCAACGGTCGCAGCTTTAGATGACGAAGCAGGCAGAGCCCTTGTGCGAGCAGACTTGTTTCAACCAGCCCGGGAATTTACTCGAATTGCCCATGGACAGCAGGCAATTTCTGAACGGGATGCTGCCGAGATGGAATTGCTAGCCGACACCGCAGAGGCCGAAGACTTCCAGGGCCAGAAGGCTGGCACGCGAGCCATAGGCCATGCGAAAAATTTGCTCCTCGCAGAGGCCGAAGTTGTTGCAACGTCTCTTGCCCAGATATCTGAGCATCAATCTCCTACGCAAGTAGTTCTTGTTCAACGAGCAATCGAAACGCTAACCATAGCCGCATCGCAGGTTGAAGCATTTTCCGCAACCTTACCTCCGGACTTGCGGCAAGCCTTGCGCTTCCTCGTCGAGGGGGGAAGGCAATCGGCAGAGATGATCTCAGCAGACCAGCTCGTAGAGCCGCTTCGAGCTATTCCTGACGATGTTGAGGAGCAAGCTAAGATCTTGATTTTGCAAGGATTTGCCCCTCCAGTCGATTGGCGTCCGTTCATCCGCGAGATTTCTTTTCAAGGATCTAATATAAATAATATCGAATTATTGTCCGATTTATATGCCCTAGAAAAACTCAATTTATGGGAGACAGGCATATCTGATACCTCGCCTCTTTCGAAGCTATATAATCTTACAGAACTCAACCTAGGGAATACGACGATAAATAATATATCGGCTTTGTCGACTTTGAATAAGATAGAAATCCTTGACCTATGGAATACAAGTGTGACTGATATCTCACCCTTGTCAGGCATGACTGCTCTTAGATCCCTTGACTTAGCGCGCACAAGCATAAGCGATGCAGAGCCACTGTCGAGCTTGAGGGTTTTGGAAGACCTCGACCTAACAGGTACGCAGGTGAATGATCTGTCACCACTTGCTGTCCTAACCAATCTTGAGAAGCTAAGTCTGGGGAACACAGAAATAGACGATTTGTCTCCCCTTCTAAAACTTCAGAAGCTTAAAATCCTTAATGCATGGGGGAATAAAATAATTGATCTAAGCAGCATCTCTAAGCTAACTAATTTAATATATCTTGATTTAGAGAATTCAAATTTGGCAGATCTTTCGGTTCTTTCAAAATTGAACAATCTTATGTCACTTAATATCGAAGGCACTCAGGTAAGAGATTTGTCGCCTCTTTCAGGCATGGTAGATATGAGAGTTCTTCAACTTGGATCCACAAAGGTGAGCGACTTATCACCACTGGCAGACATGATGGAGTTGAAAAAACTTGATCTAGAGAGCACAGACGTGAGCGACCTGTCTCCCTTAGCAGACATGATAGAGCTGAGAGATATCAATCTCGATGGCACGAAGGTGAGCGACCTGTCGCCCCTGGCAGACATGATGGATTTGCAAGTACTTGATCTAGCGAGCACAGACGTGAGCGACCTGTCTCCCCTGGCAGGCATGATAGATTTGAAAAAACTTAATCTATCGAGCACAAATGTGAGCGACGTGACGCCCTTGGCGTCCCTGACAAACTTGGCCAGCCTTAATTTAGCAGGCACACAGGTGAGCGATGTAACCCCCCTGGCGGCCCTGACGGGCTTGAAGCAGCTCGATCTGACGCGCACGCACGTAAGCGACGTGTTTTCCTTGTCGCATCTGGAAGAGCTCAAAGTGGAAGGCCCATAGGCAATGGGTGTACCATAAGGGTCCGCCAGCTGCGGCTCGAACCTAAAGATACCGCTTGGAGTAAATCTCAGCCAGTTCGGTCTGAAGGTGCTCGAAGCGGACGTTTCTGTAGAGGCGGGTCATCACACCATCGCATTCTAGAAGCTCCTACCGTGTGGTAGTTTTGAACCCGGGTGCAAAAGCCAATCCCCCTTTGGCGGAGAAAGATAGGCTCCAACTTGATAGGCATGTAAGCCGTCAGCGAGACCGCCAGAAGCAGTGTTGATCTCCACCTGTAAGGATTGGCATTGCACTGGAGCTATCCCTTCCACGACGCTTACAAGCGCTTCCGGCGTGGTCTTCCAACATCGTTGTCTACGGCTTCACAGCTATCAGGAGAAAGAACGTTGCTCGCAAAATCTCTAAGACGAAAGTCGCCGTAACTTAGCTTTTTAACCGCTCGGTTGAGCACTGGCACCATTCCACGATCACCATAGCGGGCGGCCTCATTAGTGGAAGCCCATCCTCCCAATGCGCGAGAAGTCTCTTCAGGAATGCTCTTTGCTCGACACGCATCCCGGAAGCCGTGGCGGAAACTGTGTAGGACAAGCGCAGGCTGATCAAGACCAACCCGGTCGAGAAAGCGCCCGAAGAACTTAGAAAATTCGTGTGAGTAAGAACCCTTGCTGCCACTAGCCAGCTGCGGAAAAATCATCTCACAACCCTCGCGGGTTTGATGTTCAACGTAGTCGATGAAACCCGCTTCGAGAAGCTCGTGATGAATGGGCAGCACGCGCTCGCTCGCAGCAGTCTTTAAGGACTTATCATCAACTCTGCGTCCTTCCGCATCAAACTCTGAAAGGTCCAAGCACCAAATGCTTTGTACCTTGATTACGTCAGCAACCCTCAACTGACATAACTCTCCCGCTCGAGCGCCTGTGAAAAGGGCAAGGGCTGGAACCCAAAACCGTTGCGGGTGAGTGAACCGCATTGGCGCAAGAGCTTTGAACAGGACCTTCAACTCGGCAGGCGTAAAACCTCGCCGCTTCACCTGGGCCCGCCCCTTCTCGACCAGACCCTTTGCCGGATTACGCTCAATCAGCTCCTCTTGGACAGCCCAGTTCAGGAGAGCCGATAAATTATTCATGTAGGAAGCTACGGTGGTAGGGGATAGTCGTGCAACGCCGTTAATCTCAGCTGCTTCGATTGCCTTAGCGAGCGATAGTCTCGGAAAGCGTTTGCTCGCGTTCGACGGTACGCGGGCAAGAAAATCACGAACAGCGCGGCAGTCCTCGCGCCGGATGTTTTGAACCAACCTGCTTGGCCCAAGCGCCTCCTCCAAAGCCCTAAAAACGTGGCTGTATTTGCGGTCAGTGCTTTCACGTCCGTGGGCAATTTCGCGGTCGGCGCGATATCGTGAGATCAGTTCCTTCACTGAGAGATGCGCCGGAGATACGGCTGGCTGAACCGTACTTTCATGCGCAAATAGGAGAGTATCGGTTGCGACTGGCCGACCCAGAGCGAAGTTATGCGCCAGTTTGTTTTCTGCTCTCAGAGCATGGGCCACAAGTTCAATGAGGTAATGGTACTGCCTGCCGGTGCGATCGACGGTAAGGAAATCTCTACCGATACGTCTTCGTCTTGAAGGCATGCCGGCCGCAATCAAGAGAGCATCCGCACTGGATCGCGCGGCATCGGGCTCATCTAATTGCGCCGCGTCCTGTTTGAGAAGCTCAAGAACGTTGGCCTCTTCACCAAATCGAATAGAGGGCCGACGAAAGCGCTCGCGGCCCTCAAACCACTTTTGGACAAGCGTCTCAAGTTGTTCGTTGCTCAGATCCTCGAGCCGACCCTCATTGAGCGCTAACGTCGTGGCGCTCCGCTCGGCTAATTCCGTACGAAGTGCGTCAAACTCACGCGCAACGCGAGCTTGCTCCTCCCGGTACCGGCGAACGGCTTCGCGGTAGTCACTCGTGCGAAGGCTGACCGCAACGTGCGTTCTTTTATCGAACGGGCGCAGGTCAGCGGGCACACGGACGCGCAGATAGTACCTATGACCTCGTTGGGTGAGGTTCGGGTATCGGGCCATGTCAGGCCCGTCCTTGTGTGACATCAATGTGTGACAGTCGGAGCGGAAAAACCCTGCATTCCGAAAGACCTATATAAAGATAGGACGTTAAGGAAGTGGTGGTGGGCCCGGCAGGACTCGAACCTGCAACCAGACCGTTATGAGCGGGTCCGCGCTACGTCAAATCCCCATCGAACGCGCTCTTGGGCCACCCTCCCGGATGGCCCCAAATCGTCCCCGATCACCCTCGTTTCTGTCCCCATCCTGTCCCCGTAGAACAGACGCGAACGTCAGGCTGCCCGGCGGGTGAAGGCGTCCTCGACGTCGATCGTCTCGATCACGCGGCGCCCGCCCTTGTCGAGCGCGCCGGCCGCCTCCTCCTGGAAGTCCGGGCGGTGATGGCCGTACACCTTCTCCAGCATGGCGACCGTCATGCCGAGGAAGGCGGCCGCCTGCCACAGGTCGACGCCGGCCAGCATCATCCAGGTCGCGCACGTATGGCGCAGGGTGTGGGGCGTGACGTCGGGCCCGAGGCCGGCCGCGGCGACGACCGCCGCAAAGCCCTTGTTGACCTCGCCGACGGGCTTCGACCGGAACTCGACCACGAACTCCGGCATCGTCCCGTCCTTCCGGGGCGTCCGGGCCCAGCGCCGGATGTGCGCCAGGAGCCGCTTCGGGAGTCGCACCGGCGGTTGCCTCTTCTTCGTCTCGGCGACACCGAGGCCGCGGCGGTGGTAGATCCCGCGCTTGAGGTCGACCCACCCCCGGCCCTCGGCTGGCGCGAAACCCGCGCCGCAGATCGCCGCCGCGCGGGTGCCCGTGTAGATCCCGACGAGGAGGAATCGAGCGAGGTGGCGCGCCGGACGCTTGCTCGTGGCGACGACCTTGCCAGTGTCGGGGCCGCGGTGGCGCATCTGCATCTCCGGCATGTGGAGCATGGTCCGGAGCAGGCGCGCCGCCTCGTCGCGCTCCAGGTACCGCTCCTTCGGCAGGCTTTTCTCGGGCAGCGGCACCTTCACCACCGCCCGCATGTGACCCTCGCGCAGGTAGTGGTTGAGCGCGGCCTGCAGGTCCTCCAGCTCACGGCGCACCCCGGCGTCCGTGACGGTGCGCGGGCGCTTGCCGGTGCTGTCCGGCCGGGCGCTCTTCCATGCTGTCTTCTTCCGCCACGTGCCGTAGGCCCGGACGCTCTTGCCATTCACCTCCGAGACGCGCTTGCCCTCCCACCAGGCGCCGAGCTGGATGAGGCGGGCGGCAGTCTTCTCAGGGCGTTTGTGCTGGGGCGCCTTGTCCTCGGCGTAGACCGTCAGGACGTCCGTCACGAGGATCTCGCCGAGGGCGCGGTCCTCCTCCCTCGCCGGGTTGTGCTTGCGCGTCAGGTAGTCGGCGAGCGCCGGCTCAGCCGCGCCGCGGCCGCGGTCAGGAAGCTCAGGCTGGACTGGGCAGCCGGTGTTGACGGAGAGCTTCCCGTCCCGGATGACCCAGACCGACCGCTTCCTGAGGCTACCGTCCTCGGCGTATTCGGCTGGCTTCTCCCAGAGGCGGGCCCCGAGGGCGCGGCGCGGCATGATTCTCTCCACTCTCGTATGATGCGACGGGACACGAACAGGAGCCGACCGTGCCGCTCCGGACGGAGCTCGCCGCGTTCGATGGCCCCGCGCAGGGCGGGCACCGTGAACACGGGGATGCGCCCGAACCACTCGTCAGGCAGGCAGATCTCCGGGCACCAGATGGCCGTCTCCAGATCGAGCGGCGCGTCCTCGTGGGCGGCGGCGGCGATCGCGGGGCGCCCATCGAAAGCCGGGCCGGCGTGGAGTGTCCAAGTCGTCATGCAAACACCCGAGCGGATTTGGTGTGAACGGTCAACGGCTACCGTCGCAGGTTCGACTGCGTAGGCCAGGGATAACTTCAGCGTGGTTACGGGGACACCTTGCCGGGGGCCGGACGCTGTCTCTTATACACAAC
>NZ_JAGHKN010000079.1:0-5007 GCF_023093475.1 Methylobacterium sp. 37f | reverse complement strand
GGCGGGGGCCAATCTCGGGGCCGGCACCATCACGTGCAACTATGACGGGGTGAACAAGCACCGCACCACGATCGGGGCGGGGGCCTTCATCGGCTCGAACACCGCGCTGGTGGCGCCGGTCAGCGTCGGCGCCGGCGCCATCGTGGGGGCCGGCTCGGTGATCGCCTCGGACGTGCCGGAGGAGGCCCTGGCGGTTTCGCGCGGGCGCCAGCGCACCCTGCCCGGCTGGGCGCCGGGCAAGCGGGCGGCGCTTCAGGCGGAGAAGGTGGCGCGGGCCACGAAATCGCAGCCGTGACGCCAGCGTGGGATTCGTCCCGGCCGACCAAGGCTGCAAGCCCTCGTTCAGCATTGTCGGGGCAGGCTCCAGACCGGGCTTGGCAGGCTCCGGACGGGGCTTTCCGCGCCGTGGGGTACGCGGCTGGCGCGCGCCTGTCCCGATCCGGTACAAGCCGGGACGCGTGCGTTCGCGTCCGGGCATCCGCCTGCCATCGCGTCCGGGCTCCGTGCCGGGCATCCGAGAGACACCTGAGAGACACCAACCCATGTGCGGAATCGTTGGCATCGTCGGGCGGGACGCCGTGGCCGGGCAGCTGGTGGAAGCCCTGCGCCGGCTCGAATATCGCGGCTACGATTCGGCCGGCATCGCCACCCTGACGCAGGGGCACCTGGAGCGCCGGCGCGCCGAGGGCAAGCTCGCCAACCTGGAGATGCGCCTGCGCGACGCGCCGCTCGGCGGCAGCATCGGCATCGGCCACACCCGCTGGGCCACGCATGGCCGTCCCAACGAGACCAACGCGCATCCGCACGCCACGACGCGCGTCGCCGTCGTGCATAACGGCATCATCGAGAACTTTCGCGCGCTGAAGGCCGAGCTGCAGGGCCAGGGCGTGCGCTTCGAGAGCGAGACCGACACCGAGGTGGTGGCCCAGCTCGTCAGCCACGCCCTGGAGGGGGGCCTGGGTCCGGTCGAGGCGGTGGCGGCCTGCCTGCCACGCCTGCACGGGGCCTTCGCGCTCGGCTTCATCTTCACCGGCCACGACGACCTTCTCATCTGCGCCCGCCACGGCGCCCCCCTGGCCATCGGGTTCGGCGAGGGCGAGACCTATCTCGGCTCGGACGCCCTGGCGCTGGCCCCCTTCACCCAGGAGATCACCTACCTGGACGAGGGCGACTGGGCCATCCTGACCCGGGACGGGGCGGAGATCCGCGACCAGGACGGCCAGCCCCTCACCCGCGAGCGCCAGCGCATCGTCGCCCAGGCCTACCGGGTGGAGAAGGGCAACCATCGCCACTTCATGGCCAAGGAGATCCACGAGCAGCCCGAGGTGGTCGGCCGCACGCTGGCCCATTACGTCGATCTCGCCAACGGCCGCGTGGCCCTGCCCGAGGCCCTGCCCTTCGACTTCGCCAAACTCTCGCGAATCTCGATCACGGCCTGCGGCACCGCCTATTATGCCGGGCTCGTCGCCAAGTACTGGTTCGAGAGCCTGGCCCGCCTCCCCGTGGAGATCGACGTCGCCTCGGAGGCGCGCTACCGCGAGCCGCCGCTGGACCGGGACGGCCTCACCCTGGTGATCTCGCAATCGGGCGAGACCGCCGACACCCTGGCCTCCCTGCGCTACGCCAAGGGGCAGGGCCAGCACACGCTCGCCGTGGTCAACGTGCCGACCTCCACCATCGCGCGCGAGGCCTCCGCGACCGTGCCGACCCTGGCCGGCCCCGAGATCGGGGTCGCCTCCACCAAGGCGTTCTCGTGCCAGCTCACGGTGCTGCTGTGTCTCGCCATCCATGCTGGCCGGGCGCGCGGCACCGTGAGCCCGGAGGAGGAGCGCCGCCTCGTCGACGCGCTGATCACGGTGCCGGGCCTGATGGCCGACGCGACCAAGCTGGAAGGCCCGATCGAGGTCCTGGCCCGCGAGGTCTCGAAGGCCCGCGACGTGCTCTACCTGGGGCGCGGCACCAGCTATCCGATGGCGCTGGAAGGTGCCCTGAAGCTCAAAGAAATCAGCTACATCCACGCGGAAGGTTATGCGGCGGGTGAACTCAAGCACGGCCCCATCGCCCTCATCGACGAGAGCGTGCCGGTGATCGTCATCGCGCCCCACGATGCGATCTTCGAGAAGACGGTGTCGAACATGCAGGAGGTGGCCGCCCGCGGCGGCCGCATCATCCTGATCGGCGACGCCAAGGGCGCGGCGGCCGCCGGCCTCGACACCATGGCCACCGTGACGATGCCGGACCTCGATCCGGTGGTGGCCCCCATCGTCTACGCGGTGCCGATCCAGCTCATCGCCTACCACACCGCCGTCTTTATGGGCAAAGACGTCGACCAGCCGCGCAACCTCGCGAAATCCGTCACGGTGGAATAGGCCCATCACGGTCGATTCGGGGGTTCCGATATCAAAAGGGACGCGACGACCAACCGGTCCGCGCGTCCCTTTTCCGTAGGCCGGGCGCTCGCTCCTTCGAGCGCTTGGCGCCCGGCCGTGATCATGCGGAGGACTACTCGGCTGGCTGGAGAGCCGGCAGCTCCGAATCGAGCGGCATCGGGTTGCCGCCGAGCGCCGCCGCGAGCTTGACGTCGTCGACCTCGCCCTCCCAGCGGGCGACCACGATGCAGGCCACCGCGTTGCCGATGAAGTTGGTGAGCGCGCGGCACTCGGACATGAAGCGGTCGACGCCGAGGATCAGCGCCATGCCGACCACCGGCACCGAGGGCACCACCGCGAGGGTCGCCGCCAGGGTGATGAACCCGGAGCCGGTGACGCCGGCCGCGCCCTTGGAGGACAGCATCGCCACGAGGAGCAGGAGGCCCTGTTCGCCGTAGGTGAGGGGCGTGTCCGTGGCCTGCGCGATGAACAAAGCCGCCATGGTCATGTAGATGTTGGTGCCGTCGAGATTGAACGAGTAGCCGGTCGGGACCACGAGGCCGACGACGGGCTTCGAGCAGCCGGCGCGCTCCATCTTCTCGAGCAGCGAGGGCAGGGCGGACTCGGAGGACGAGGTGCCGAGCACCAGCATCAGCTCTTCCTTGATGTAGCGGATGAGCTTGAGGATCGAGAAGCCGTTGTAGCGGGCGACGAGGCCGAGCACGCCGAGCACGAAGATCGCCGAGGTCAGGTAGAAGGCGCCGACCAGGTAGGCGAGGTTGGCGAGCGAGGCGATGCCGTACTTGCCGATGGTGAAGGCCATGGCGCCGAAGGCGCCGATGGGAGCGACCTTCATGATGATGTTGACGACGCCGAAGATGGCTTCCGACAGCACCTTGATGATGTCGAGGACCGGCTTGCCGCGGTCGCCCAGGAAGGCGAGGCCGAAGCCGAACAGCACCGAGAAGAACAGCACCTGGAGGATCTCGCCGCCCGAGAACGCCCCCACCGCCGTGGTCGGGATGATGTTCATCAGGAAGTCGGTGATGGACTGCGTCTTCGCCTTGTCGGCGTACATCGCGATCGACTTCGGATCGAGCGACTTCGGATCGATGTGCATGCCCGCGCCCGGCTGGACGAGGTTCGCCACGATCAGGCCGACGATGAGCGCCAGGGTGGAGAAGGTGATGAAGTAGATCAGCGCCTTGCCGCCGACGCGGCCGACCTTCTCCAGGTTGGTCATGCCGGCGATGCCGGAGACCACGGTGAGGAAGATCACCGGCGCGATGATCATCTTGACGAGCTTGATGAAGGCGTCGCCGAGCGGCTTCATGTCGGCGCCGACCTGCGGGTAGAAGTGTCCCAGCGCGATGCCGATCGCCACCGCGACCAGGACCTGGAAATACAGGGTCCGGTAGAGCGGCCGGGGCTTCGGCGGATCGTGGGGCGCGGTGAGGGGCAGTGGTACGGTGGCCATGAGGGCGTTCTCCCGGTGGGTCTCGCGAAGGATGTCGGTTCGGGCCCAGGGGCTCGCCCCGGTTCCGTCCGTTCTTGGTCTTGGTCTTGATCTCGAACCGATGGGCCTCGGCCGCCGGAGATCCGGCGGCGTCCGCGTCCCGGTCGGCAGCCCCGCGGGAAGCGCAGGGCTGCGTTACCGCCTCGGAATGGCAACCGGCATGCCAGATGCCGGCAGGCCGGAACTTTTTGTTAAGTCCTCGAAACGAAGATGCTTTTTGCCTGCGATGTCCGTGATGCCGTGGCGCGGGTCTGCGGAAACTCGGACGCGGTCCGGGAATCCTGTCCGGAAATTCGCAGCGGTTCGGACCCGATGAGGCGCGAGGCCGGACCGCATGGGCGGCTGCACGTGCCGAGCCGCCGGAGCTTCGTCCTGCTGGCGAGCCTGGCGGCCATCCTGCTCGCCGCCTGGTCGGCCGGACGGGTCGCCGAGCGCTGGGCCCTGGCGGATCTGCGCCGCACCGCCCAGGCCGCCCTCGGGCTGCAGGTCGGGGCGCTGCGGGCCGAGATGCAGAAGCAGGCCTCGCTGCCTCTCGCCCTCGCGGCCGACCCGGAGATCGCCGCCGCAGCCGCCGCGACCTCGGGAGACCCGTCGTCCCGCCCACTCCTCGACCGCGTGAACCGGCGGCTGGCCCAGGTGGCCGAGGCCACCGGCTCGGCGGTGATCTACGTGATCCGGCCCGACGGCATCACGGTGGCGGCCAGCAATGCGGGCACCTCCGGCAGCTTCCTCGGCCGGGACTACGCGTTCCGGCCCTATTTCCGGCAGGCCATGCAGGACGGGGTCGGCTCGCAATTCGCCCTCGGTACCGTGAGCGGCCGCGCCGGCCTCTACCTCTCGCGCCGGATCGGGACGGCCGGCGGCGTCGTGGTGGTCAAGATCGAGTTCGCGGCGGTCGAGGCCGCCTGGCGCCGGGCCGGCGACGGGGTGTTCGTCGCCGATGGGCGCGGCATCGTCCTGGTGGCGAGCGACCCGGCCTGGCACCTGGCCACCCTGCGGCAGATCGACGAGACCGAGCGCAGCCGCATCCGCGAGGCCCGGGAGTTCGGCGACAGCCCCCTTCCGGCCATGCCGCTCTACCCCATCGCGGGCACCACCGACCTGGTGCGGGTGGGGCAGGGC
>NZ_JAGHKN010000077.1:0-6150 GCF_023093475.1 Methylobacterium sp. 37f | reverse complement strand
ACTGCGTCCAGGACGCGAATGCGCAGATCGTGACTGTAGGCACGGGCCATGGCGATCTCCCTGACGAACCTTCAGGGATCAACGCTCACCTCGCCGCAACGACTCAGGGATCGTGGAAAACGCTCTAGCGTCCGTGGAGCGGGATCGCGCCCGCGCCGAGGCGAAGGCCGTCGACCCGCTGGCCAGCGAGGACGAAGCCAACGAAGGCAAGCGCGTCCACGACAGCCTTCGCTTCGATCTTGAGCGCCTGAACAGCTCCCTGTCGCATCTAAACCAGCGTCTTGCCGTCGTGACCCGCGACGAGGATCAGGCAGCACGTCGGACCCAGTACGGTGCGGCGGTGAAGGCACGAGACGAGGCGGCGGAAGCGCTCCGCAAGGTCTACCCCGAGGCCGTGGCGGCAATCCGCAACGTCCTGGTGCAGATCGCCGAGGCCGAGGCTTCCGTGCTCGCCGCAAACCAGAACAAGCCCGACGACGCCGAGCACATTGTCGGAGCCGAGGCCAAGGCTGCCGGCAAGCCCGTAAACGTGGCTGGTGAATACAGCCTCGCGACGGGCGTCCGGCTGCCGACGCGCTTCGGCTCTGTTGAGTGGCCTGCGTGGTGACGAGGGGGGGGCTGAGGTGTGGCCGGTAGGGCAGCAACCTCGGCCGCGAGCCTGATCTGTCGAAGTCGGCGACGCTTGCTGGCCGATGTCACACGCCGCGTCGGCTGCGCACTCAGGTAGATGCGCGCGAGCCGGATGGTGGAAGGGGAGCGGACGCAGGCAGGGCAGGTTTGGCAGGATACAAGTCAAAAGACATAGTGGACAGTGTCTAAAAATGTTTTAAGCATTTGATTTAATTAGGTTTTTTTGCCAGTCAAAATTGTCGCACGGGAGGAAATTTTCGTGGAGTGCGCTTGTCAACGACAAAGAAAGTGATATGTATCTGCGCAGGCACAGCCTGTTAGGTTCACCGTATGGGGGCCGCGAAAAAGCCGGGGGAAACCCCGGTTTTTTTGTTTTTCCAACCCCGCCGGTCGAAACAGTAATGCTTAATGCCGACGCCGCTGATTTGATCTTGAGGCACACCAAAGTTTATTATTTTCTTGGCATCTCGCAAGCTTCTGTATAGCGGGAATTTTTTATCATAAGCATTTCTAGCTATAGAATAAATATAAGAGTCTGCTACCTGAAGCATTACAGAGTCTTTGTTCTTATACTCGATTGTTGATAGCGTTCGAGCAAAATCCTCCTTTGGGAGGGGCTTGTACTTTGCGGAGTTAGACTCGTCAAATGCCAAACCATTCGCCTTGAGGTTTTTGAAGTATCCTTTTACAGTGTCGTTTATCCCGACGTCGCCTTCAAATATTATATTTAGCTTCCTGTCATTATTGATCGCGTGCTTGGTCGCACGCTCAATCAAGATGTCGAAGGCGCTGCGACAGAGAAGCCATTTGCTGCCCTTGTGTTTTTCAACATAGCCACGCGCAGCATATCCAGGTCGATCAATAACGCATGCCATGCCTAGTACGGGCATGGAAGACAAGACCTTCTTATAGTCAGACCAAAACTGCTCTCTTGCTTCTTCAGTTTTAAGTCCAAGCCAAGAAAAGCCTTTCTTCTCTGACATCATATCGGTGATGTGTAGCGGAGATGTGATTTTCCAACTCTTGACGAAAGCTGAGTGACGGCCCTTGACCTCGTCCTCGTTTTCTTGGGCGACAATGAAACCACCTAGTGCGAACCAATCCCTCCCGAACCGGGTAGGATCTGGCCTCTTGTCAGGATGTCGAGAGCCGGTTTCGTCAATGTATAAATTGAAGGCGGGCATTTTTCGCTACCGTTGATGGCTCCGTCTACATGTCCTCAAACGGGGCTACAAGGGCGCAAACTAGGCGCCCCGCTGCCAATACCCCTCCCACGTTCGACTGACAGGCGATGCCATCGCCGCTCGAACAATATCGAAGGGGGTGTCACGCTCGCGCTTGTGTTATCCCCTCCCTCCCTGGAACGGCCGGAACAGCCAAGCGAGTCGGCCGGCATCCTTATCCTCGGCATCGCCGATCTGATCGATGATCTGGCCGAGTGGCGCCGGCAGGTCGACCTCGTACTTATCTAGGATGATGGCTGCGTCGAGCAGGGCGTTGATGTGCGCCTTCGGTACCGGCTCGTCTGCCGCCTGAGCGGCCAGCACACGATCGGCGAGAAGCGTCGACAGGCGCGAGACCTCTGACAGCCGTTCCGATGCGCCGTCGTTGGTGTCAGATGAAAGGGCGTCGGTCTGCTGGGCCATGCTACAACTGGGCCTCCCTTAGCAGATTTACCGAGACCCCCATGCAAGCTCCTCGCCCTCGTACCCGCCGGCGCATCCCGCTGATGGCATGGTGCATTCTGGCAGTTGTGCTGATCAGCGTCATAGCGTGGATCGGCTTTTTGGGATGGGCTGCCGAGAAGGTTGTTTGATGACTCTAAACAGCCTGACTCCGGGGGCTCGCCACGCTGCGAACTGAAAGTAACGCCTGCCGGCCGCACTACGCCTCATCGAGGAGCGAAAATCGTGATGTTGCTGTTGAGCTGGTAGGCGGCCGTTGGTGGGGTGTTGGCAAATCTGAGCCTGATGGGGCTCTCACCGAGAATGGCTCCGAAGGCGGGTGTCACTTTCATCGGCAGGCACTGGGTTAGAGCAGCCGCAGCCGCACCTTCAAACCGTTTCCGAGCATCCTTGTCGCCTTGGAGCTGTCGGGCTGTGATGAGAGGGGGCCCCCGCAGGCTCCCTGTCTTGTTCAAGCCGAAGCGGAACGCGATCATCGATCCATCGGTGTTCTCAGGCACCGTCCAGCAGGACACGATTGCGGCTCGGAATTCGGCCCAGTTATTGACGGGGGGCGAGGGCGGTGGGGAGTGAGCCCAAGAACCAGTCGAAAGTGCCGGTGTCACGCCTATCAGCAGTGCCACAATTATCTGACAGCACTGCATGACGGTCTCAGCCCTTTCGTTTGCGGAAGGATTTGATGAAGCGCTTAACTTTATAGCCTCGGCTCATAGAATTAGGGCTAGCACCCTCATCGCGCGCCAACGTTTCTTCAGCTTCCGGTTCGTTAGCGGCTGGCAGCGCTGGCTTCATAGCTTCAGTAAGTCTGCGCAAAGCCTCGGTAACTCCTGGCGGCCAGTCCACGCCGTTTTCATGTAGCAGCCTTGCGGCTTCTACGAGTGCATTTGCCTGATAAGGCGGAACTGGGCTTCCTATAAGCTGCGTGTTGAGTACGCGGTAGGCAAGCGATGTAGCAAGCCGCATGACCTCAGCCAGCCTTTCAGACTGAGGTTGGCCATCGCTCATTTCAGGTAGCCCTTCGCCTTGAGGTGCTCAGCCAAAATTCGGCGAATTGCTTCAGCACGCGGCGGTTTGGGCTCGGGCTGATCATCACGCCATGCCTCCACAGCGACCAAGAGGTCTGAAGGCATGCGAACGCCTTGCATTGGCGTCACGCCTGTAGCCGGACGCCCTCTGGTTTTTTGATTATCAGGAATTGACATCCACATATTTCCTGATTATCAGAAATTCAGGCCAAGCGGAAGCGCGAACTTCCACTTGGCCCTAACCATCCCCGTTTCTGAGGAACGAAAATGGCTATCCAAGCCCCTATCACGCCGGCTCGTGCCGGTGAACGCGGTCGCCTGCGCGAACCACAGTCTGGCCCAGTGACGCTCGCCATCCGTGCGATGCGATCGAACGAAGCTCCCTCGTGGGAGATGCGCCAGCGTCAGATCGATGAGGAGCGCCAAGCGCTCAATGCTCTCCGTGTCCGCATCGCCACGCAGTTCGCTGCTGATACCGCCTTGCTGGAAGGAGTGAGCGCATGAGCAATCCTGTGGCCCTTCCCGATATCTTCCTGGCTGTCTCCGACATGGAAGACGACATCCACGCTGTACGTGGGTTCGCAGAGGCGTTTGCCATCTATGGCGCGTCCGCCAGCATGATCTCGCCTCGCTCCGTCATGGTGATTGCTGACGCGTTCGAACTGGCGGCTGAGCGCCTGCACGCTCGTTGGGAGAGGGCATTCAAGATTGCAGCGGAGGCCAA
Organism: Methylobacterium sp. 37f; assembly: GCF_023093475.1. NCBI lineage: Bacteria > Pseudomonadati > Pseudomonadota > Alphaproteobacteria > Hyphomicrobiales > Methylobacteriaceae > Methylobacterium > Methylobacterium sp. 37f. The sequence goes on along the minus strand of NZ_JAGHKN010000077.1, from coordinate 2,086 downwards.
GCCATGACCGGCCCTGCATCCCGCCGCGCTCTACTCGGCAGCATCGCCGCTCTGCCGGCGCTCACCGTTCCCGCAATCGCTGTGGCCTCGGCCCAGTCCGACCTTGCGAAGCTGTGTGATTTCGCTGTGCAGCACGGCGACTGGATCAATCGCGCGTGCTCCACAGAAGGGGGGTGGCCTGACGAAAAGATGGCGTTCGAGATGCGCCATTACTGGGACGCGTTCGATCAGGCGGCGGAGCAGCCATCCGTGGGGCTCCGCGAGATCCAGGCCAAGGCGCGGCTCAGCCTTCGCGAGATGGAGGACTCGGGCGAACTTGAGAACGCCAGCCCCGGCCTAGCGCTAGCAGCTGACGTTCTTAGGGAGGTCATCGCCCTATGCGTCTGATCAGCGACCTCTATCACACTTGGCTCGTCAAGGCCGCCCGCCGCGATATGCGGAGCGCAGCCTTCTACGTCGGCCGTGCCGAGGATCGGCTGAAGGCTGCGGGTCTGGAGCTGCCGCCAAGGGAGGTGGCTGTGCCGCTTGTGGGCTCGCGCCACGCAATCAGATCTTAGGGCGAGGATTGTCGTCCACGCCCACTCGGCAATGGGGGGAAGCCAAGCATAGGGGCGTGGACGGTCGATCCTCAGACCGACTCCTAGGGAAGTGCCATCCGGGCTGTTCGTTCGATGCGGCGCGCAGATGTCGCGCCTGCCGGCATCAATCCGATTTGATCTGCACCGACCAAAGGATGGCACCGGAGATGAGCATCAGAGAAACGATGCTTCCGGCCATAACAAAGATTTCTAACAATTGACGGGCTTTCGGGGCACCGAGCAAGACAGCCTGGATGCCTCAGTCCAACCGCGGAATAGAGATCACCACGGTGAATGGATCTGGCGCAGATCCTGTTCCAGGTGCGGCAACACTGCCGTCCGCAGCAGTTCGCCGCCAGCCGCCCCTGTCCTAAGACACTATGTGGGTCAAAATGTGGGTAGAGCAGATCAGTTCGGAGCTAAGTGCATGACTATCAATGAAATTTCTGAAGATCCATGCGGAAGATCGTGCCTCCCGCGGGATCGTCGAGGACCGTCAGGCTGCCGCCGCAATCCTCGACGATTCCGCGGGCGATGGCGAGCCCCAGCCCGAGCCCGTCCGATTTGGTGGTGAAGAAGGCGTCGAAAACCTGCGCCCGGACGGCCTCGGGCATGCCCGGGCCGTTGTCCCGGACCTCGACGCGGACGTGGTCCGGGGCCTCGGCCGAGGCGTGCAGATCGACGCGCAGATCGACGCGCGGGCCCGCCGGGCTGCCGTGTCCGGGGGGCTGGCCCGCCACCGCGTCGAGGGCGTTCTGCAGCAGGTTCACGACCACCTGTTCGAGGCGCGGCCCGTCGCCCAGGACCCGCAGGCCGGCCGGCCCCGTCTGCACCGTGAGCGGGATGCCGGCCGCCGCCGCCCGGGCCGCCACCAGCTCCAGGCCGTTGTGCAGGATCTCGGCCAGCACCACCGGCTCGCGCCTGCCGGAGGAGCGCCGGGCGAAGCCCTTGAGCTGGCGGGTGAGGCCGCCGATGCGGTCGGTGAGCCGCCCGATGGCGAAGGCGTTCTCCTCCGCCTCGTCGGTCCGGCCGCGCCGGACCAGGATGGCGGCGTTGTCGGCGTAGGAGCGGATGGCCGCGAGCGGCTGGTTGATCTCGTGGGCCATGCTGGCGGCGAACTGGCCCAGGGCCGCCAGGCGTCCGGCCTGAGCGAGTTCGCGGCCCAGGCGCTCGCGCTCGGCCTCCGCCCGCCGGCGCTCCTCCATCTCGAGCCGCAGCATCCGGTTGGCGTCGGTCAATTCCCGGGTCCGCTCGCCGACGCGAGCCTCGAGGATGTCCCGCTGCGCCGAGGCCTGGGCGAGGCGCTCCCGATTGCGCCGGCCGCGGCCCGCCAGGGCGGTGAGGCCGAGGCAGGCGAAGCCGGTGACCAGGGCGGCGATGATCCAGGCCTGGGCCCGCTCGCGCTCCACCGCGTGGCCGAGGGGCGTCAGGGTGAAGAGGCGCCAGCCCGTGCCGGGGATCGGCGCGTCGAGGAGGAGCGCGGCCCGCGCCGGCTGCCCGCCCTGCCC
>NZ_JAGHKN010000076.1:0-6802 GCF_023093475.1 Methylobacterium sp. 37f | reverse complement strand
CTCCCGAACCCGCCCCAAGACAGTCATCGTGGTGGCGCGATCGGCCTATTATTGACTCCGCGAAGTCTCTCGCAAACACCCTGCCAGTCCTCGGCCCGAAACGGCGAGCATCGAAGCCAAGTCGAAAGGATTTTTATTGATGTGTTCCGGCGGTCACGGGGGACGATCCCCCATCGATCGGGGCAGGGGCCGGACATTCCTTCCGGATGCCGGTCACTTATGCCGCAGGCCGCTCCCTCAGGTTCGGTCGCGTGCGACCGGCGCGCGCAGCAGGTAGGTGTCCATGATCCAGCCGTGGCGGGCCCGGGCGGCCTCGCGGACGGCGCCGATCTCGGCTGCCACGTCGCCGAGGCGGCCCGAGACCAGGATCTCGTCGGCGCTGCCGAGGAAGGCGCCCCAGTAGATGGTCAGGTCCGGGTCGAGATGGTCGAAGCGAGGGCGCCCGTCGAGCATCACCACGGTGGTGTCGGCCCCCTCTCCAAGGCCGCCGGCGATCTGCCGGCCGGTGGTGATGGTGATCGGGGCGCCGATGCGGTTGAGCGGGATGCGGTGGCTCGCCGCCAGCGCCTGCACGCTGGTGATGCCCGGAATCACCCGGACCTCCAGGGCCAGGTGGCCGCGCGCCAGGATGCGGTCGATGATGCGCAGCGTGCTGTCGTACAGGGAGGGATCGCCCCAGACCAGGATGGCGCCGCAGCCCTCCGCATCGAGTTCCGTGGCGATCATCGCCTCGTAGAGCGTGGCCCGCGCCGCGTGCCAGGCCTCGACGGTCGCGCCGTAATCGGACGGGTTGCGGTCCCGCTCCGGGTCCTGCGCCTCGACGAAGCGGTAGGGCCTGTCCGTGAGATAGCGGGCGCAGATATCCCGGCGCAGGTCCACGAGGTCGGCCTTCTGGCGGCCCTTGTCGAGAGCGAAGACCACGTCGGCGGTGTTGAGGGCGCGGATGGCCTGGATCGTCATGTGCTCGGGATTGCCGGTGCCGATCCCGATCACCAGGAGAGTTCTCATCGCGCCGTCCTCCGCTGCCGAGGCGTCCTCCGCACCCGCCCGCGCCGAGGCCCGGGCCGCCCGCTTAGAGCATGCGGCCGCGAAGGGAAACCGATCGCGCGAGAAACGTCGTGTGTTCCCAGTCCCTTAGGGTACGCCCGAGATGCCCCCGCAGGTGGGCGAGCACGCCCCGCGCCAAAACCGCCCTGTCGCCGTCGCCGCCCGCATGCTAACAATGGGGTCGAGATGACCTGCACCCGGCACATGGCACTCTGGCTCGCGGCCACGATCGTTCTGATCGCGGTCGGCCTCATGCCGTCCGGCGCCCAGGCCCATGCTGGCATGGGCCACGCCGACCAAGCCCATGCTGGCATGGGCCACGCCGACCAAGCTCATGCTGGTCACGCGCGCGGCGGCGCGGCCCCCCTCCCCCCGGCCGCTTCGGCGCAGGCCCGGATCGGCGACGCCGAGGCCCGGATGCTTCTGCCCGTGGCCGCGATCCGGACGGCCGTAGTGCCGACGGCCACGCCGGTCCGGGCACTCAGTGCCGGCGCCTGCGACGGCGCCTGCTCCAATGCCGGCTGTCGCCTGCCCAGTTCCTGCTGCACCAGCGCCGGGCTCACGCCGGACAGCATCGACGCGGCCGGACCACGCGGCCCCAGCGAGCGCACCCTGGCGCGCGCCCTCCCCGCCCGGACGGACGTCATCCCGGAAGCCGTTCCCGAACCGCCCAGATTCCACGCCTGACGCTGCCCCGCGTCCGATCGGCGCTCGAGGTCCCCGGCGGACCTTGAGGCCGGGACGCGGTTCCGTCTTCCCCGGCGAAAGAATCCTGGTCGAAAGAACCCTGGTCCATGTCCCGTTCCATCGCGGCCGCCCTGCGCGTGCCCGCCCTTCTGTGCGCCCTCCTCCTGCTGATCCTGCCCGGCCCCGCCATCGCCCATGAGGGCCATGATCACGGCGCTGAGGCCGCCCCCGTCCCGGCCGCGGTCCTTCCGCGGGCGGAGAGCGTCTCCGAGCGCTTCGAACTCGTCGTCGTGGTGCAGGGCACCGACCTCGTGCTCTATGTCGATGCCCTGGCGACCAACGCCCCGGTCGCGGAAGCGACCGTCGCCGTCATGACGCCGGAGGGGAGGCGCAAAGCCGTCGCAGCCGCGCCGGGGACCTACCGGCTCGCGGCCCCCTGGCTGGCGTCCGAGCCGCACCACGACCTCGTGGTCGGGGTCTCGTCCGAGGGCCGCACCGACGTCCTCAACCTCGATCTCGACCTGCCCGCGCCGGCCGGTCCCCCCGCGGCGGGCATACCCGCGGCGTTCGGCCCCAAAGCGTCCGACTTAAAGATGTCCGACCCAAAGGCGTCCGGCCCCACGGCTGCCGCGATGGCCCTGGCGGGCCGCCTCGCCGGGCAGCACCCGGCCGCCCTCGCGGCCGGCGGCTTCCTAACGGGGCTCGGAATATCCCTCGGTCTCGGCGTCTTCGCCCTGGCGCGCCGCCGCCGCTCCGGACAGATCCTCGCGGTTCTCTTCGCCGTTCTCTTCGCAGCGCTCCTCGCGGGCGCGGCGGCCCTGGTTCTGGTCCCGGTCGGCACGGCCCTCGCGCATGAGGGTCATGCCGAGGGGCCTGAGACGGACACGCCCGTCACGCCGGCCATGCTGAGCGGCGGCGTCCTGATGGAGCGCGCGCGGCGCCTGCCCGACGGCTCGGTCTTCGTGCCGAAATCGCTCCAGCGCCTGCTGGCGCTGCGCACCGGCCTCACGGCCGAGCGATCCGTCACGCGCAGCGCCGAACTGCCGGGGCGGATCATCCCCGACCCCAATGCCAGCGGCGTGGCGCAATCCTCGGTCGGCGGCCGCCTGGCACCGCCCGAGAGCGGCTTTCCCCGCCTCGGCACGCGGGTGAAGCGCGGGGACGTGCTCGCCACCGTGACCCCGCCGGTCCAGGCGGTGGACGTCTCCGACATGCGCCAGCGCCAGGGCGAACTCGACCAGCAGATCGCCATCCTGGAGCGGCGCGTGACCCGCTTCGAGCGGCTCTCCACCACCGGCGCGGTGGCGCAGACCCAGCTCGACGATGCCCGCTCGGAACTCGGCGGCCTGCGCGACCGCCGTGCCGCCCTCGACGCCGTCCGGCGCGAGCCGGAAGCTCTGGTGGCGCCGGTCGACGGCATCATCGCCGAGACCAATGCGGTGGCGGGCGCCATGGCGGCGCCCGGCACGGTGGTCTACCGCATCGTCGATCCGGCCAGGCTCTGGGTCGAGGCCCTGAGCTTCGAAGCTTTGGCCGAGGGCAGCCGGGCCACGGCGCAGCTGGGGGACGGCGGCACCCTGCAGCTCGCCTATCGGGGCACGGGCCTGGCCGACCGCAACCAGGCGGTGCCCGTGCAATTCGCTGTCGAGGGAGACGGGAAGGGCGACATCAAGAGCTTGCGCCTCGGCCAGTTCGTCACCGTGCTGGCGCCCGTCGGCAGCGCCCGCCCCGGCCTGCCGGTGGCGCGCTCCGGCATCGTGCGGGCCGAGGGCGGCAGCCTCGTCTACGAGCACGTCAGCGCCGAACGCTTCCTGGGTCGCCCGGTGCGGGTGGCGCCGCTGGATGCCGACCGGATGCTGGTGGAGGACGGGATCACGGCCGGGCGCCGGGTCGTCGTCCAGGGCGCCGAACTTCTCGACCAGATCCGCTGAGGCCCCGATGTTCGAGACCATCGTCGCGCAGTCCCTGCGCAACCGCCTGCTCGTGGTGGCGCTCGCCGCCGCCCTGGTCCTGACCGGGCTCCTGGCCCTGACCCGCCTGCCCGTCGACGTGCTGCCCGACCTCAACCGCCCCACCGTGACGGTGATGACGGAGGCCGAGGGACTCGCCCCCCCGGAGGTGGAGCAGCGCGTGACCTACCCGATCGAGACCCGGATGAACGGGCTTCCCGGCGTCACCCGGGTGCGCTCGGTCTCGGGCATCGGCCTGTCCATCGTCACGGTGGAGTTCGCCTGGGACGCCGACCTCTACCGCGCCCGCCAGTTCGTGGCCGAGCGCCTCGCGCTGGCCCGCACCGAACTGCCCGCCAACGTGATGCCCCAGATGGGGCCGGTCTCGTCGATCATGGGCGGCATCCTGCTGGTGGCGGTGACCTCCGAGACCGCGACGCCGATGCAGCTGCGCGAGACCGCCGACTTCACCCTCCGGCCCCGGCTCCTGTCGATCCCGGGCGTGGCCCAGGTCATTCCCATCGGCGGCGAGGTACGCCAGTTCCGGGTGGCGCCGAACCCCGCCGCCATGCGGGCGCTGGGCGTCACCCACGCGGCGATGACCCAGGCGCTGGAGGGCTTCGGCACCAATGCGGGCGGCGGCTTCACCGATGCGGGTGCCCGCGAGGTGCTGATCCGCGCCATCGGCCGGACCATCGACCTCGACGACCTTCGCAACCTCGTGGTGGCCACGCCCGCAGGGCCGGTCTACCTGCGCCAGGTGGCGGAGGTGGATTTCGCTCCCCGGCCCCGGCGCGGCGATGGCGGCTACATGGGCAAACCCGCCGTCATCGTCTCGGTGGAGAAGCAACCGGGGGTCGATACCGTGCGGCTGACCCGGACCGTGGAGGCGGCGCTCGCCGACCTCGCCCCCAGCCTGCCGCCCGGCATCGCGGCGCAGAAGATCCTGTTCCGGCAAGCGGATTTCATCGAGACCTCCCTGCACAACGTGGTGCAGGTGCTGCTCGAAGCGGTCGCGGTGGTCGCAGTGGTGCTGTTCGCCTTCCTGATGAACGCCCGCACCACCCTGATCTCGCTCACCGCGATCCCGGTCTCGATCCTCGCCACGGCGGCGATCTTCTCCGCCCTCGGGCTCTCCATCAACACGATGACCCTCGGTGGGCTGGCCATCGCCATCGGCGAACTCGTCGACGACGCGGTGGTGGATGTGGAGAACATCCTGCGGCGCCTGCGCGAGAACCGACAGGACGGCGCGCCGCGCTCGTCCTTCGCGGTGATCGTGGCGGCCTCCAACGAGGTCCGCTCCGGCATCGTCTACGCCACCGCGATCATCTGCCTCGTCTTCGTGCCGCTCTTCGCCCTGTCGGGCATCGAGGGCCGGCTCTTCGCGCCGCTGGGGCAGGCCTACATCATCGCGATCCTGTCGAGCCTTCTCGTCTCGCTCACCCTGACGCCCGCCCTCGCCTCCTGGCTGCTCCCTGGCCTGAAGACCCTGGAGGCGCCGGAGGGCCGGCTGATCCGCTGGCTGAAAGCCGGCAACGGGCGGCTGGTGGCCTTCGCCTTCGGCCACCAGCGCACCGTGATGGCGGCGGCCGTGATCGGCGTCGGCGCGGCGGCCTATGCCGCCACCACCCTGCCGCGGGCCTTCCTGCCCCCGTTCAACGAGGGCTCGTTCACCGTCAACCTCGCCTTCACGCCGGGCATCTCGCTCGCCGAATCGAGCCGGATCGGCGCCATCGCCGAAGGTCTGGTTCTCGACATCCCGGAGGTGGACCGGGTCGGGCGCCGCACCGGCCGGGCCGAACTCGACGAGCATGCCGAGGGCGTCCACTCCACCGACCTGGAGATCGGCATCAGGACCGGGAATCAGGCGGGGAATCAGGCGAGGAATCAGGCCGGCGGGCGATCGCGCGAGGCCGTCGTGGCGGAGTTGCGAGCCCGCCTCGGGGTGCTGCCGGTCTCGGTCAATGTCGGCCAGCCGATCTCGCACCGCCTCGACCACATGCTGTCCGGCGTCCGGGCCGAGATCGCCCTCAAGCTGTTCGGCGAGGACCTCGACGGCCTGCGCCGCACGGCCGAAGCCCTCAAGAGCGCGTTCGAGACGATCCCCGGCATCACCGACCTCGCCATCGAGAAGCAGGTCCGCATCCCGCAGCTCGAGGTCCGGGTCGATTCCGGACGGGCCGCCCTCTATGGCGTCGCCCCCGGCGCCGTGGTCGAGGCGGTGAGCCGCCTCGCCAACGGCCGGGTGGTCTCCACCCTGGTGGACGGCCTGCGCCGCTACGACGTCACCCTGCGCCTGCCGGAATCCGGCCGCTCGGTGGCGGCCCTGCGCGAACTCCTGATCGAGACGCCCACCGGCTGGGTCCCGGCCCACGCGCTGGCCGACATCGCCGAGCGCGACGGCCCCAACCAGATTCTTCGCGAGAACGGGCGTCGGCGTCTGGTGATCCAGGCCAACACCCGGGCCGGCGCCGACGGCTCGGCCGTGGCCGCCGCCATGGCGGAGATCCTGGCGCGGACCACCCTGCCCCAGGGCATCACCCCGAGCCTGGAGGGCGCGTTCCAGGCGCAGGGGGAGGCGACCCGCACCATCGGGCTCCTCAGCCTCGTCTCGCTGGCCCTGGTCTTCGCCCTGCTGGCGAGCCGCTACCGCTCCGGCGTGCTGGCCCTCATCGTCATGGGCAACGTGCCCCTGGCGCTGATCGGCAGCGTCGCGGCCCTGTTCGTCGCGGGGCTGCCCCTGTCGGTCGCCTCGATGATCGGGTTCGTGACGCTCACCGGCATCGTCGCCCGCAACGGCATCCTGAAGATCAGCCACATCCTCAATCTCGGGCTGAGCGAGGGCCTGCCCTTCGGCCCGGCCCTGGTGCTACGCGCCAGCAACGAGCGGCTGGTGCCGGTGCTGATGACGGCGCTGGCGGCCGGCATCGCCCTGGTGCCGCTGCTGGTCGACGGCACGGCGCCCGGCAAGGAGATTCTCCATCCCGTCGCCGTGACGATCTTCGGCGGCCTGTTCAGCGCCACCCTGCTCGACGCGGCGCTCACCCCCGTCCTCGTCCTGCGCTTCGGCCGGGGCGCCTTCGCCCGGCTGCAGGCGGCGCAGGCCCCGGCTCCCC
>NZ_JAGHKN010000075.1:0-7479 GCF_023093475.1 Methylobacterium sp. 37f | reverse complement strand
CCCCGAGATTGGCCCCCGCCCCCACCTCGGCGTCCCCCACATAGGTCAGGTGGTTGGCCTTGGCGCCGGCGCCCATCCGGGCGTTCTTGATCTCGACGAAGTTGCCGATGCGGGCGCCCGCTTCCAGCACCGCTCCCGGGCGCAGGCGGGCATAGGGGCCGATCTGCACGCCGGCCGCCAGGGTGGCGCCCTCCAGATGCGAGAAGCTGTGCACCACGCACGCATCGCCGACCGTCACGTTGGGCCCGAACACCACGTGAGGTTCCACCAGAACATCACGCCCCAACACCGTGTCGATGCTGAAGAAAACCGTTTCGGGCGCGATCAGCGTCGCCCCCGCGATCTGGGCGGCGCGGCGCAGGCGCCCCTGGATCTCGGCCTCGGCCACCGCGAGCTGGACCCGGTCGTTGACCCCCTGCGCCTCGGCCTCCGCCACCGGCACCACCGCGACCGGCAGGCCGTCCGCCACCGCGAGGGCGACCGCGTCGGGGAGGTAGTATTCACCCGCCGCATTGGCGTTGCCGATGCGGGTCAGGAGAGAGAGCGCATGGGGGCCGGACAGGGCCATCAGGCCGGCATTGCACAGGGTGACGGCGCGCTCGGCCGGGCTCGCATCCTTCTCCTCGCGGATCGCCAGCACGCGATCCCCGTCGGTCAGCACCCGGCCGTAGCCGGTGGGATTCGGGCTCTCGAAGGCCAGCACCGCCACAGCCGCGCCCTGGGCCAGCGGCGCGCGCAGGCGCGCCAGGGTGTCGGCGGTGATCAGCGGCGTGTCGCCGAAGGCGATCACCACGTCGTCGTCGCCCGCCTCCAGGGCGGCCCGGGCGGCCAGCACCGCGTGAGCGGTGCCGAGGCGTTCGGCCTGCGGATAGACGGCGGCACCGGGCGCCAGGGTGGCGATCTCGCGGGCGACCGCCGCCTGCCCCGGCTCCGCCACCACGGCGATCCGGGTCGCGCCGGCCCCCTGCGCGGCCGTCAGCACGTGCCCGAGCAGGGTCCGGCCGGCGACCCGGTGCAGCACCTTCGGCAGGTCCGAGCGCATCCGCGTGCCCTTGCCGGCGGCCAGCACGATGGCGGTGAGGCTGCGGTCTGCGTTCCGGGTCGTCTGATCGGTCATCGAGGGGTCCGCCGCGGGCCAAGCTGTTGCTCCCCGTCGGCTAAAGCGCGGATGGGGCTGTTTCAAGTCCGGGCTTCATCGATGCGGACCTGCATCGATGCGGACCTGCCGCTGTCTTTCGGCAGTATCCGTCGCGTGATCGGATCTTGCGACTAAGCTTTGACCCGGCCCGGGCCGAACGGTCCGGACGCTTTCGGCGTTGACCGGCGCGGTTCGGGACGGCTTAACCCCCGGTTCAGGGCTCGGCATGGTAGACACATACGAACCTCGACCTCCGCAAGCCCCGATCTCCAACGCCCTTGCCTTAACGCCCTTGCCTTTTCCGCGCGCCCGCGCCGACCACACGGACCTGATGACGCCGCCGAACCCGGATCTCCTCGACGACCCGTCCGCCCGCAGCCCCGGCGGCTGCACCGGCCCCAGCCGCCGCACCGTTCTGCGGCAGGTCGGTTTCGCGGCCCTGGCCGGCGGGCTCGCGGCCCTGCCGGGGGCCGCCGCCGCCGACGAGGCCCCCGCCCTTCCGGCGGACGGCACGCCGTTCCAGCCCGGACTCGTCACCGACCTCGCCCGGGCGTTGGCCAAGCGCGCCTATGCGGCGCCGCGCACCGACGACCTGCCCGAAGCCCTGGCGGGCCTCAACCGCGAGCAATACGCCGCCATCCGCACCCGACCCGGCAGCGCGGTCTGGGCCGAGGCGGCCCTGGGCTTCACCCTGGAGCCCCTGCATCGCGGCTCGGTGTTCCGCTCCCGCGTGGCGCTCGCGTTGATCGAGGACGGCACCGTGCGCGCCCTGCCCTACGATCCGGCGCGGTTCGAGACCGAGGGCGTGGCGCTCCCGCCCTTCAAGGACGACCCCGGCTATTCGGGCTTTCGCATCCGCGCCCGTTTCCGGGGCGGCGACCTCAGCGACTTCGCCATGTTCCAGGGGGCGTCGTTCTTTCGCCTGCTCGCCACCGGCCAGGGGTTCGGGGTCACGGCGCGGGCGCTGACCCTGCGCCCGGCCGACGCCCGGGGCGAGGAATTCCCCGAATTCCGCGCGATCTGGATCGAGCGGCCCGGTCCCGGCGGCCCCCTCGTCCTCCACGCGCTGGTGGATTCCCCCTCCGCCACGGCCGCCCTGCGCATGAGCCTGCGCGCCGGGGACGCTTCGCTCTGCGACGTCGAGGGCACGGTCTTCGCCCGCGCCGCCATCGACCATCTGGGCCTGGGCGGCGTGACCACCAGCTACCTGTTCGGCCCGCACGACCGGCGCGGGTCCGACGATGCCCGGGCCGGCGCCTACAGCAGCGGCGGCCTGCAGATCCGCACCGGCGCCGGCGAGGCGATCTGGCGCCCGGTGCACAACCCCGAGACCCTGCAGATCTCCTCCTTCGTGGACGAGAACCCGAAAGGCTTCGGCCTGATGCAGCGGGCGCGCGACTACAGGGACTTCCAGGACGACGTGCAGCACTGGGAGTGGCGCCCCTCGCTCTGGCTCGAGCCCCTCGGCGCCTGGGGGCCCGGCGCCGTGACGCTTCTCGAGATCCCGAGCGATTCCGAGTTCAACGAGAACGTGCTGGCCTATTGGCGCCCGAAGGCGACCCTCGCGGCCGGGGCCGAGATGCCGTTCAGCTACCGCCAGCACTGGTGCTGGCAGCCCCCCGAGCCGCCGCCCGTCGCCTTGGTCTCGGGCACCCGCAGCGGGCGCGGGCCCGAGAACCGGCGCCTGTTCCTGGTGGACTTCACGGGCCAGGGGCTCGCCGCCCCCGACGACCTCCAGACCCAGCTGAGCGCGGTCTCCGGGGCGATCACGTCGAGCACCCTGTACCGCTACCCCGAGCGCGACACCCTGCGGGTGGCCTTCGAGCTCGACCCGAAGGGCGGGAAGTCCTGCGAATTGCGGCTCGCCCTGCAGCGCGCCGGCACGCCTCTGACCGAAACCTGGCTCTACCGTTGGACCCCGTGACCGCATCCCCGCTCTCCCCCGACGTGGCCGCGCCGGTCGCAGCCCCGACCGCTGCCTCCTTCGCCCCCGCGATGCCGCCCGAGGCGCCGCTGCCGATGCCGGTGCAGGACCTCGTGCGCTGGGACCCGGCCACCGGCCACCGGCCGGTGCGCCACGGCAGGCCCTGGCTCGCCCGCGCCTTCGTCTTCGGCGGGGCGGCGCTGCTGACCGCCTACGGGGCGATGCAGATGTACGAGGTGGTGGCGGTCTCGGGCGGCACCACGGCGCTGCAATACGTGCTGCTCGCGCTCTTCACCCTGAACTTCTCCTGGATCGCGCTGGCCTTCACGGGCGCGATCCTGGGCTTCCTCGTGTTGCTGCGGGGCTTGAAGACCCCGCCCCTGCCGTCGCACCTCGCCACCCGGACCGCGGTGGTGATGCCGGTCTACAACGAGGCCACCGCCCGCACCTTCGCGGGCCTCGAGGCGATGCGGTCCGAGATCGACGCCACCGGCCACGGCGACGCGTTCGACTATTTCGTCCTGTCGGATTCGACCCAAGGGGATGCCTGGATCGCCGAGGAGCGCGCCTTCCTGGATCTGCGCGCCCGCTGGGGCGCGGAGCCCCGGCTCTACTATCGCCACCGCCCGAAGAACCACCATCGCAAGGCCGGCAACATCGGCGACTTCGTCGCCCGCTGGGGGGGCGCCTACGACCACATGCTGGTGCTCGACGCCGACAGCCTGATGACCGGCGCCTGCGTGGTCCATCTGGCCGCCGCCATGGAGGCGGACCCGGATGCCGGCATCATCCAGTCGCTGCCGCTGATCATCAACCGCAACACGCTGTTTGCCCGCGTCCAGCAATTCGCCGCGCGCATCTACGGGCCGGTGATCGCCACGGGCCTGTCGGTCTGGTCCGGCCGCGACGGCAATTACTGGGGCCACAACGCCATCATCCGCACCCGCGCCTTCGCGGCAGCCTGCGGCCTGCCGGACCTGAAGGGCAAGCCGCCCTTCGGCGGCCACGTGCTCAGCCACGACTTCGTGGAGGCGGCGCTGATCCGGCGGGCCGGCTGGAGCGTGACCATGCTGCCGGCGCTGCCCGGCTCCTACGAGGAGAGCCCGCCCTCGCTCATCGACGTCGCGGTGCGCGACCGGCGCTGGGCGCAGGGCAACCTCCAGCACAGCCGCATCATCGGCACCGCGGGCCTGGCGCTCGCCTCGCGCCAGCACTTCGCCACCGGCATCGCCGGCTACGTCGCCTCGCCCCTGTGGCTGGCCCAGCTGGTGGTGGGTATCGCCCTGGTGTTCCAGACCGCCTATGTGCGGCCGGAATACTTCACGAGCGAGTTCGGTCTCTATCCGGTCTGGCCGCGCTTCGACCCGGTTCGCGCGCTCCAGCTCTTCGGGCTGACCATGGGCATCCTGCTGGCGCCGAAGTTTCTGGGACTGGCCCTCGCGCTGATCGACGGGCCGGTGCGCCGGGCCTGCGGCGGAGCCATCCGCCTCGTGCTCTCGAGCCTGATCGAGATCCTGCTCTCGGCCCTGATCGCCCCGATCGCGATGCTGATCCAGTCGGGCTCGGTGTTCCAGATCCTGCTCGGCCGCGACACCGGCTGGAACCCGCAGCGACGCGACGACGGCTCGATCCCCTGGGCCGACATCGTCCGGCGCCACCGCTGGCACATGGCCCTCGGGCTGATCACCGGCGTAGCCGCCTTCGCCATCGCTACCTCGCTGTTCCTCTGGATGTCGCCCACCATCCTGGGCCTCGTGCTGGCGATCCCGATCTCCTGGGCCAGCGGCCAGCTCGGCCTCGGGCTGGCCCTGAAGCGCCTCGGCCTGCTGATGACCCCGGAGGAGCGCACGCCCCCGACCATCGCCGTGCAGGCGGGCGCCCTCAGCCGGCGCAACGCCGAGGCCGGCCTCGACGACGCGGATGCGCTCCGGGCGCTCCACGCCGATGCCGGCCTGGCGCAGGCCCACGCCATGATGCTGCCCGAGACCGCCCCGCGCCCGCGCGGCGCCATCGACCCGGACCGCGCGCTGGCCCAGGCCAAGGTGGTGGAGGCCGACGCCCTCGCCGAGGCCCAGGCCTGGCTCACCCCGAAGGAGCGCATGGCCCTCCTCCACGACCGCGCCCTCCTCGACCGCCTCACCCGCCTGGCGCCCTGACACGCCCGGTCCTGGGATGTGGTCTGTTCCAGGGCTGGCCAATCCCTGGGACTTGCCGGATCCTCGGACTCGGCCGAGCCCCGATCGGCGCGTTTTTCGATTTCCGCGGCGCCCGATCTCCGATAGAACCGCCCGGACGGAAGGGTGGCCGAGTGGTTTAAGGCAGCGGTCTTGAAAACCGCCGTGGGTGAAAGCCCACCGTGGGTTCGAATCCCACCCCTTCCGCCAGTTTCTTTTCCGCCAAGTTCTTCCCGGAATGCGCCCGCCACGGCGCCGCTGAGAGCTGGATCGGCTCAGGCTTGACAGTCCGGCCCCCCGCCCCCCAGCCGTTCGGCTATCAGCCGTCGTCCTGTCCCGTGCCCGATCGCCCGGCGCCGGCGGGTTGTCCACCGATGGTGGTGCCGTCCGGAGTGCGTTCTGCGGCGGGGGTCGCGGGGATCAGGTCGATGGCGTCGTAGGACAGGCCGGGGCTGAGAAAGCCGATGCCCCGGATGCCGCTCGCGATCGCGAGACGGAGTTCGTTCCGGCCGACGCGCAGCGCGGAGGCCGGGAGCGCGATGGCGTAGATCCGGTTGTTGCCGCGATAGGTGCCGACCGTCAGCGTGCGGCTCCTGGGCTGCGGGGTGGAGACCTGCGGCGGCGCCTGCCAGCCGTTGAGGGCGACCGCCGGCCTGGCGCCCGCGAAGGCCGCGGTGATGCCGATGCGCAGCGTCATGGCGGCGACCTGCGACCGGGTCAGGGTGAAGCGGATCCGCACGGGCGTGTTGACGTCCGCACACTGATAGGCGGGAAATCCGGTCGCCGCCTGGGATTGACCGACCACGAACGGCGGCGTCGACCACGGCGCCATCCGGATGTCGGAGGGATGCATGGTCGTCACCCGGTCGCCGTTGAGAAACCCGGACGGCGTCCCGTCCCAGGTGCCGATGCGCCAGATCGCCTTGTCGCGGGCGGGATCGGCGTCGATCCGGAGGGTGGGAAGGGACGTGGTCGTTCCCGCGCGCACGTCGACGTCGCGCGCCGCCACCGCGCGTTCCGACTTGTAGACCGTCAGCCGATAGGTCCCGGGCAGCAGGCCCTCCCGCGCGAAGGTCCCCGCGCCCGGTCGGGCCTCGGTCCAGTATTGGGCCTGCGCGTTGGCGAAGCCGATGGTGTAGCCGAAGGCCGCATCCATGCCGTCGAGGCCGGCGCCGGTGACCGTCCCGCGCGCCTCCGGTGCGACGTATCCCGTCAGGCCCATGCGGCCGAACCAGGACGTGTCGAGCGGATCGGGCGTCCCGCCCGTCGTGAACGCCAGGGCGTAGCCGTCGAGGATGCCGGTCCGGAACGGCTCGGTCTGCGCCTCGCCGTAATTCACGATGTAGGTCAGCTCCTGATCCGTATCGGTGCCCTGATCGAGCAGGCTGCGGTAGAACGGCCCGCCCGATCCTCCCTCGTTGTCGTCGCGCACCATCCAGGCGGCCACGCCCGGCCCCCGCGCGCCGAAGAAGCGCCAGTCCTTGAGGCGCAGGTTCGAATAATGCTTGGACCGGGTCTGGCCGTCGGGCCGCCCGAACACGTCGTGCGCCTCGACCAGACGGTCGGTCCCGGTCAGGTTCGACGGCTCCGGCCCCTCGGGCAGCACCGCGCGCCGGAGTCGCGCGATGTAGCGCACCAGGCCCAGGCGCGGTTCACGCGTGAAGGTGGTCGCCATGAAGATCGTCGCCACGCCGCGCCTGGCCATGTAGGCGTGGATCAGGTCGCCGGCCCGGACCGTCACCTTGATATGATCGGCATCGACGCGCGTCGCCGCGACGCTGGCGGTCGTCTGCCCCTCGTACAGGCCCGGGAAGCCGATATTGACCTGACTGCCCTTGGCGGGATCCTGATATTCGACGTCGTGCCAGCGCATCGACACGATGTCGCCGACCCCCTTGCCAGAGCCGTCCGCGGCCCCGCTCCGGACCGTGAACACGAGGCCCGCCCCGGTGTTCACCGTGATCGATGTGGCGTCCTCGCTGAGCCCGAAGGATGACGCGGCGGACAGCGCAGGAAGCGGACGGGCGGTGAGGAGCAGGCCGGCGGCCACCGCCAGCCCCCGCGCGCCGGACGATCGGAATCGGGCCTTCGACATGCGTTTCGATCCTGTCACGCCGACGCTCCCTCCGGGGCGGCCCGAAAGCAACCCGTCCGGCTGACACAACGCCGGCGATCTCAGGCTTCGCCGCCCCGGAGCGTCGTCCCGGTGACGCCCCCGCCGGCTTCCCGGTTGGCCCCAACCC
>NZ_JAGHKN010000074.1:0-7981 GCF_023093475.1 Methylobacterium sp. 37f | reverse complement strand
CTTCTGCCGGCTTCTTGGCCGGTCCGGATGTCTGCTTCATCTTCGCTCCTCAGGGGCTACGATGAACCAGCCATCCTCCGTTCGTGAAGACCCTCAATCTGTCCCACAGGTGCTGACGTCGGACAGTTTGAGTCATAACCCGTCTCCACTGCTGGCGTTTCCGTGATCTCCCCCTCGGGGCTCACGCGTTCGACCACGGCGCTCTGGCGGCGCAACGTAATCGGAACCTCGACATCCTCGCCGGAGGTGGTGCGGCGGATGTGGATCTCTTCCTTAAGGACCAGCCGCTTCTCGACGACGAGGACTTCTTCCAAGATGGGGATGATCGTCACCCCGCCTTCATCTCGAACCTGTGGCGGGGTCTCGCCTTCAGCGATGACTCGGTCGATCGGCACGCGGGTCACGCCCACGGCATCTGCGCGTAGGGTCTCGCGTAAAACCTGCTCGGTGGTCTCAGTACGCGTGCTAACCCGAACCCGCCCCGTCTCGACGAGGCGCTTCTCGACACGCGCCGTCTCTTCGACAAGCTCGATGACAGCATCGCTTCCAGGCAAGGATCGAGGATGAGCCTCAGCCACTTGGGGTGCACGGCTAAGTGCCAAGTGGCTCGCCAACGGAAGCTCACGGCCATTGCCGGTGATGCGATCGGCATCAGGAGTATCGGTCATGATCGCTCGACTCCACTAGGGAGACGAACCGATCCCGTCTAAGTAGGTTCCGCTGATGTTAAGGGATTTCACATACAGTGCGATCCTGCTTCCCAAAGGGTGCGTCTAGCTCCAACCTGTGGCTCGTCAATCACCTTCGTGAAGTCGCGGGCTAGTCGTCTTCCGAGCGGATGACTGCCGATGAAGCGATAGCCTACTTCATCAAGCTAACGTCAGGTGACAGCGTCGTTGAGGGTCAGAAGACGGCTTCGTGAAGTTCACCACAACGGTCTTCGTGAAGTTGTTCGTGACGGTCCCGTAATGGCCGCTGGAAGGCCATTGGTTGACGGGGGTGATGATGGCTTTCAGTGGGCGATCATTAACCGGATGGAAGGCATCGTCATGGGGGATGGCACCTGAGCCACTCAGCTTACGTCATCTGGCACCCGTCATGTTCCCCATTGCATCGAACGAGGAAGAACGGCTCCAGGCGCTGCGGGCTCTCCAGATCATAGGTACCGAAGCCGAGGAGCACTTCGACGCCGTTTGCCAGACGGCCTCCGACCTATTCGGCGTGCCCATCGCCCTGGTGTCGCTCCTGGAAGAGGACCGGCAGTGGTTCAAGGCGCGATGCAGGCTCGACGTCGATGGCACCGCCCGCGAGATTGCATTTTGCACCTATGCCATCCTCTCCGATGAGGTCCTGGTCGTGGAGGATGCGACTGCCGACGAGCGCTTCGCCGAGAACCCGCTTGTCACAGGCGCCCCCCATATCCGCTTCTACGCAGGCGCACCCCTGAGCCTTGATCCCGGCCTTCGCGTGGGCACCCTTTGCATCATCGACACGAAGCCACGCGCCTTCTCGCTCAAGCAGCAGCAGCAACTCCGGAACCTCGCCAAGACAGTCGTGGCGCACCTGCGCCTGCACCTGTCACGGCACGTGAATGAAGCCGAAACTCAAGCCCGACAGCAGGCGGAACATGCCCTGCTGGAACGCGTCACCGCATCTGAGGCCATGTTCCGAGCCCAGCGTATGGCCGAGAACGCGGCCAGCATCGGACACTGGCGGATCACGCCGGACGACCGGCGGGTGACATGGTCTGACGGGCTCGGGCGCATCTTCGGACGCCCGCTGCCCGAGTCCGGATCATTTCCCCTAAAGCAGCACCTCACCTACTACCATCCGGACGACAGAGCCGGGGTGGGCGCACGCATCGAGGCGTCCCTCGCCGGGATCGGGCCGCATGCCTCCGGCTACCAGGGACGGGCGCGCGTCATGCGGCCCGATGGCAGTCTACGGCATGTCCTGGTTCAGGGCGCTCCCGACTACGACAAGTTCGGTGCCCTGACAGCACTGTACGGCGTCATCCTCGATATCACCGACCTGACCGCGAGTGAGGAGAAGGCGCGGGAGGCCAGCGCCGACCTACGCACGACGCTGACGCACATGGATCAGGGCCTAATCGTGTTCGGCCCCAACGAGCGCGTTCGCTTGCTCAATCCGCGTGTGCGAGAGCTTCTGGCGATACCCGAGGCGGTGCTGCGTGAGACGGCGTCCTTCGACGACATCCGAGCCTTTCAGCAGGCGCGAGGCGACTTCTCGCAGCCTTCGGGCGACATCGACCCGCCCGTCGAGATCACCGGCCTCCGGGACCTCCCGCACGTCCTCGAATGGCCCAGCCTGAATGGAGGCATTCTTGAGGTTCTCCGAGTAGATTTGCCAGACGGTGGCTTCCTGATCACCTGCACGGATATCACGCGGCGCAGGGCCTCGGAGGTGGCTGTCCAGGAGAGTGAGCGCCGCTATCGCCTGCTGGCAGAGAATGCGACCGACATCATTGTCTGGTGTGACCTCGATACCACCCGGCGCTACGTGTCGCCCGCGATGGATTCGGTTCTAGGCTACGAGGCCGAGAAGCTCATCGGCACGCGCCCGCTCGACTATGTGCATCCAGAGGACGCCCCGGCCTACCAAGCTGTCCTCGACGACCTGACTCGCGGGAAGATAGATCGCGCTCTCACGCGCCAGCGCTACCGACATCGGAACGGGGCATGGGTGTGGTTGGAGAACTCCTTCAACCTCATGCGTGATGCCGAGACCGGCGAGCCGACCGGCTACGTCGCGACGCTGCGCGATATCTCTACCAGCAAGGCCGTGGAGGATGCCCTGCACCTGAGCGAGGAGCGGCTAGCGCTGGCCCTCGATAGCGGCTCGGACGGGCTCTTCGATTGGAACGTCGGATCAGGATCGGCGTGGTTCTCGGAGTGCTGGTACGCGATGCTGGGCTACGCCAGGGGAGAGTTGGCGTCAGACCTCTCCTCGTGGATGCGCCTTGCCCATCCCGACGACGCCGAGCGGGCCACGGCAATCATGTCCCGGCACCTCAAGGCGCAGACCCCCGCCTACGAATGCGAATTCCGGCTCCTGAGGAAAGACGGCACCTACACCTGGGTACTTGTGCGCGGCAAGGTGGTCAGCCGGACCCATGAGGGCCGGGCGCTTCGCATGGTGGGCACGCAGATCGATATCAGCGCCCGCAAGCGCGCCGAGCTTGCCCTCGCGGAGAGTGAGGCTCGCTATCGTGCCCTGTCTGACGCGCTGCCGCAGATGGTGTGGGTCATGCGGCCGGAAGACGGGCGCGCCACCTACACCAATCAACAGTTCCAGACCTACTACGGCTCGGCCGGGGTGACGCGCCAGGAGCGCCTGGACCACAACCATCCGGATGACGCGGAACGTATGGAGCGAACCTGGAGGAGCGCGCTCGCCCAGGGCGGAACCTTTGAAGTCGAAGGCCGTCTGAGGCGCCACGACGGGGCTTACCGGTGGCATAAACTCATGATGCTGCCGATCAGTCAGCACGAAGGCATCTTGGGCTGGATCGGAACGGCGCTCGACATCCACGACAGTGTCGAGGCGCGCCACAAGCTTGAGGAAACCGCCGATTTCCTACGCCTCGCGCAGGAAGCTGCGGGCGCGGCGATCTGGGAATGGAGCCTTCCCACGGGCCTCGTGCGATACCCGCCTCAGAGTGCCCGTATGTTGGGCTTGGTGGTGCCGGATGGCCTGGACGAAGATGACGTCATCGAGGTCAGCATCGACGACTGGAAAGCGCTGGTCCATCCGCAGGGGGTCGAGGCTGTCCGCGTGGGGGTCGAAGAGGCAGTCGCAGCCCGGTCAACCTACGCCTCCGAGTTCCAGCTTCTCTCTGATGGGGCCGATGGGTCGGAGCGTTGGCTACTTGGCTTCGGCCGGGTGGTCTTCGACGCCACGACCGGCGAGGCCACACGCATCGTCGGCCTGAACCTGGACATCAGTGAGCGTAAGCGTACCGAACAGCAACTGGCACACTTGTCTCGTCACGATACGCTGACGGACCTGCCCAACCGCGCCCTGTTCCGGGAGCGGTTCGAGCAGAAGCTGGCGGAGGTTCGCCGCGAGGGCGAGAAGCTCGCCCTGTTCTGCCTCGACCTGGATCGCTTCAAGCAGGTCAACGACACCCTCGGCCATCCTGCGGGCGACGCACTGCTCGTCGAGGTGGCCAAGCGCTTGAAATCAGCCCTTCGCACGGAGGATACGCTGGCGCGTTTAGGCGGCGACGAGTTCGTCATCCTTCAGACCGGGCTGCACGGCCTGGACGATGCGGCCGTGCTGGCGAACCGGTTGATCGCGGCGGTTGGGCGCCCCTTCCTGTTCGAGGGGCACGAGATCACGGTCGGTCTTAGCGTCGGCATTGCGCTGATCCCCGACCATGGCTTCGACCAGGATGGAGTGTTCAAGTGTGCGGATGTTGCGCTCTATAAGGCCAAGGCAGCGGGCCGAAATACCTACTGCGTCCATGACGCCACACCGGGTGTTGGCATGAGCACTGTTCAACACCTGCCACGAATTTTGCAAGTACACGGGTCCGTGAGCACTTCGTCAAGGAGTTTGAGCTAGCGTCGATGACCGCATGCGCTCGATGCGGTCCTGAGTTATGGATGGTCCGATGCCGCCGTTTGCAGCGAGCGAGACCGAGCGGCTCGCAGCGCTTCGCGATTTGCGTATTCTCGATACGCCGCCCGAACCGCACTTCGATGCGGTTTGTCAAACCGCTCAAGCCTTGTTTTCCGTACCCATCGCGATGATCGCGTTCGTTGATCAAGACCGAATTTGGCCGAAGGCTGCCTGCGGGCTTCGGCCGGGTGACATACCGCGCGACAGCGCCCTGTGTGATCACGTCATTGGCTCCGACGACCTCCTGGTGATCGACGATGTGCGCCGAGATACGCGCTTTGCGGAGAGCCCACTGGTCATCGGAACGCCTTATATCCGCTTCTACGCGGCAGCCCCCCTGGTCCTGAGACCCGGCGTTCGGCTGGGCACACTATGCTTGATCGATACAGTTCCTCGCATGTTCACCGTCAAGCACAGGGAGCAGCTACGGAACCTTGCTCGGATCGTCGAGGCACATCTCTGTCTTTATGAGGCCCATGCCGCGATAGCACGGACGGAGGGCGCGTATCGCCGCGTGCTGGAGTCGGCTCAAGATGCCTTTATCAGCATGGACGCCGAGGGCGTCATCACGCGGTGGAATACGGTCGCCGAAGAACTCTTCGGCTGGACCGCAAAGGAAGCAGTCGGGCGCTTCCTCTCCGAGACGATCGTGCCGGAGAAGCTGCGTGCCGCTCATGATCTTGGCATGCGCCGCTATCTGAGAACCGGGCGCAGCGCCATTGTCGGTAACCGGCAGATGCAGGTGGCGGCCATCAAGCGCGACGGAACCGAGTTCCCGATTGAGATGGCCATGTCGGCGGATCGCTGTGACGGTGTCGTTACCTTCAACGCCTTCCTACGTGACGTGTCGGAGCGGAAGGAATGGGAGACATCGCTTCAGGCGAGCGAGGCTCGCTACAGATTGTTGGCCGACAATGCGACGGACATGATCGTCTGGGCGGACGGCGAGGGATACCGGCGCTACGTCTCTCCTGCCTGCAAGGCGATGTTCGGCTACGAAGAAGCTGAACTGATCGGTACGAAGGTCGCGGACTTCATCCACCCGGACGACGCCGCCATGGTCTTCGGCACGATCCGGCGGGTTGCGGCCGGAGAGCTTACTCGCGGCGTCGTCTCGGCTCGCCATCGACATCGGAATGGCTCCTGGGTCTGGGTAGAGACTGCGCTCAACGCCGCGTTCAAGTCTGGAACATCAGCACCGGATGGCTATGTCGCCGTCGTGCGAGAAATCACCGAGCGCCGGGCGATCGAGGAGGAAAAACGTCAAGGTGAAGCCCGCTTGCGAGCCAGCGAGGAGCGTCTCGCGCTCGCTCTGGAGAATGGGTCGGACGGCATTTGGGACTGGTCGGTCCACGATCAGGAGCTTTGGTTCGCCGACAGCTTGCTCGGCATGCTGGGCTTCAGTCCAGGCGACATCCCCGTCAGCATCGCGACCTGGACAGCCCTGATCCATCCTGCGGATCGAGAAATGGCACAGCGCCAGTTCTACAATCATCTCAAGGGCCTCACCGCGACCTACGAATGCGAGCATCGCTTGCGCCGCAAAGATGGTGAATTCGCTTGGGTTCTGGCGCGTGGCAGGGTCGTGCACCGAGATCAGGCGGGACGTGCCCTTCGCGTCGTTGGCACGCACACTGACATCACGGCTCGGAAGGCAGCCGAGCAAGCGATTGCTCGGTCGGCGCGTCATGACGCGCTCACGGACCTACCCAATCGCCTCCTGTTTCGCGAGCGGCTGGATAAGGTGTTTTCGGAAGTCCGGGCGGAGAACGGAGGTTGCGCACTTCTGTACCTCGACCTCGACCGCTTCAAATCTGTTAACGACACCTTCGGGCATCTGGCGGGAGACACGCTTCTCATAGAAGTCGCTCGACGTCTGACGCTTGAGGTTCGTGAGGGCGATACAGTGGTCCGCCTGGGTGGTGACGAGTTCGCCATCTTGCAGGTGGAAGGTGTCAATCAGCCCGCAAGCTCCGCTACTTTGGCGCAGAGGGTGATCGAGGCCATGGCCGAGCCCTTCCGGATCGAAGGTGAGCAGGTCGAGCTTGGCATCAGCATTGGGATCGCCCTGGCGCCACGGGATGCCGCCGACGCGGACACGTTGATCAAGCGCGCTGATCTTGCTCTCTATCGTGCCAAAGCGGACGGCCGGAACACGCGGCGCTTCTACGAAGCAGCCATGGACGAGGCAGTGGAGTACAAGCGGCGCTTAGAAATGGACCTGCGTGGCGCGCTCACGCGCGGGGAGTTCGAAGTCCATTATCAGCCGATCGTGAACGCCACGAGCGGCGGCGTCTCCTCAGTCGAGGCACTGGTGCGCTGGCGTCATCCACTGCATGGCCTTGTTTCGCCCGCAGCGTTCATTCCGTTGGCGGAAGAAACCGGTTTGGTTATCCCTCTCGGGGAGTGGGTCCTGCAAGCGGCCTGTGAGGCTGCATCGACATGGCCGGTCGGGGTAAGCGTCGCGGTCAACGTGTCCGCCATGCAGTTTCGCAAAGGCGGGCTGCCAGAGGCCGTGATGCGGGCACTGACGGCGTCAAACCTGCCTGCCAACCGGCTGGAGCTTGAGATCACGGAGTCCGTCCTGATGCAGGATGGCCCGGACGTGATAGACACGCTGCACATTCTGCGAAACTTTGGTGTGCGCACGGCGCTAGACGACTTCGGTACGGGCTACTCGTCTCTGAGCTACCTGCGGCGTTTCCCCTTCGACAAGTTGAAGATCGATCGCGCGTTCGTGCAAGATATTGACAGTCCCAGCACAGCAGCAATTGTGAGTGCGATCGTAAAGCTCGGTGTTGCCCTTGGTATGACGATCACGGCCGAAGGGATTGAGACCGAGGACCAGCTTGCCGCCGTTCGGCGGCATGGCTGCAACGAAATACAAGGATATTTCTTCAGCAAGCCTCTGACAATGGAAGATTTGATCCAGTTCATCGGTCTTTCTGCATTGAGCGCGGCAGCCTGAGCCTCTGGATGATTTAAGCGCCCCGACAATAATCATCTCGTTAGCTTGGCTGGAACTTGGTGGCCTTGGCCTGCCCCCTGAAAAGTGGTCCTTCCTGAGGTATGGCCTCGCGCCATGAGGAGGATGTTTTCATGGGACGGAAGAAGCATACGGCTGAAGAGATCGTCGCCAAGCTGCGGCAGGTCGATATCTTGGTCTCGCAGGGGCGCAAGGTTGCTGAAGCAATCCGGTCCATCGAGGTGACTGAGGTCACGTATTACCGCTGGCGGTCGGAGTACGGCGGCCTGAAGGGAGATCAGGTCAAGCGGTTGAAGTCTCTGGAGACCGAGAACCAGCGGCTTCGTCGGGCGATCTCCGATCTGACCTTGG
>NZ_JAGHKN010000073.1:0-8257 GCF_023093475.1 Methylobacterium sp. 37f | reverse complement strand
GTGCCCGCCCGCTCCCGCCCGTCCCGCTGACCCCCGGAGAGCCCCGCCGCGCCTCCGTTCTGGAGGCCTCGATGCCCGTCACGTACATCACCGCCGACACGCACTTCGGCCATGCCGGCATCCTCTCCGACAGGATGATCCGGCCGCGCCCGTTCCGCTCCGTCGAGGAGCACGACGAGCATCTCGTCGCCCTCTGGAACAACCGGGTCCGCCCATCCGACAGGGTCATCCACCTCGGCGATTTCGCCTATGGCTGCAGCCTCGCGCATGCCCGGTCGGTGTTCGACCGCCTCAACGGCGCGAAGACCCTGATCAGGGGGAACCACGAAGCCAGGGGCGAGCGCCTTCCATGGGAGGGCGGCGTCCATGACGTCCTGCGGATCGCCGTGCAGGACCCGGGCATGCGCCGGCCGGTCGACCTGTGGCTGTCGCATTACGCGCATCTGTCGTGGCCGGATTCCCGGAGGGGGCGCATCCATCTGTTCGG
Source organism: Methylobacterium sp. 37f (assembly GCF_023093475.1). Lineage (NCBI taxonomy): Bacteria > Pseudomonadati > Pseudomonadota > Alphaproteobacteria > Hyphomicrobiales > Methylobacteriaceae > Methylobacterium > Methylobacterium sp. 37f. The sequence continues at coordinate 7,770 of NZ_JAGHKN010000073.1, read as the reverse complement.
GCATTCCCACAGGGCGATCCCGGCGACGGCTCGGTCCTGCGACGTCGGCGTGGACTGCTGGGGATTCCGGCCGGTGACGGTGCCCGAGATCCTGGAGCTCCTCGCGGAGACGGCCGCCCGGGAGGCAGGGGACGCCGCGGCGGCCGCGCTGGCCGAGGCCGCGTGAAAGGGGGCGCAGAGTGTGCGCCCCCTTGGGTTCAGGAGACCTTGACCTTCTTCGGCGCCGGCGCGGGCGGCTCCTTACCGACGCTGCGCCAGCCCGCGTCTGTGACCCTGGCGAACGTCGAGCGCTTCGGGTTGCCCGGCACGATGAGGCCGTCTTCCACCGCGTAAACCGCCTCCCAGCCGTCGAGGCCTGTCATGAGGCTACCGTCCGAATTCGGCCGAAGGTTCGGGAAGGCGCGCTCCTTGGGCTCCTCGATCCCGACGTCCGGTAGAAGGCGACAGGCGTGCGCCGCGCTCAGGCTACCACTTAAGACGTGGAGCCCGACAGCTCTGGACACATCCCTCGGGGTCGTGTGCTCCATCGATGACACGAGCCGCTCCCAGTCCGAATCGGTGGCGAGGTCGACCGCGTGATGCCACTGCCCGAGCGAGCCCCTGCCACGGTCAGGCACCCACCCTGCCGTCAGGCCTGTGACCTCTTCGACCCTGCGGACGAACGGGATGTCGCCGCACGCGGGGGTGGAGAGGTGGAGCTCCCAGATCCTCGGGGCCGTCGGCGGCTGGAAGGGGCCGCCCACCCGGTGGACCGTGACCGGGAACCCGATCGAGCGGGGGGAGTAGGGAGCCCGATTGTCCGGATCCATCAGCGCGCCGAGGCTGGCGATGTACTCGTTCGCGATGCCGGACGCGACGAGGCGGTCCATCGCCGAGGGCTCTTCGGCCGGCTCCGGCTCTTCGACGGGCTCGGGTTTGGCCAGCCTCGGGATGCCAGGCTGGATACTGTGCGGGTCTCCGCAGAGCTCGAACAGGGAGCGTTGCACCGGGCGGACATACCCAGCCACGGGCGGGGCAGCCCGGACGACGGGGAGCCGGCGTTTGGTCTGGTAGGGAGCGGAGACGGCCTCGGCGATGTAGGCGGCGTGATCGAACTGGGCGGCGGGCATCACTTCCCCCTGAGCAGGCTGGCGAGGGCGTGGGCACGCTCGGTGTCCACGGCGATGGCGTCGGCTTGGGCGGCCAGCGTGTGAAGGTGCCGATCCAGCAGGATCACGAGGGCCGGACCGACCCAGTCCGGGATGCCGCGATCGCCCTTGCCCCACCGCGCCGGCAGGCGGGGATCGATCGTGTCCCGGGCGCCCTCGGGATGCAGCGGCCCGAGCAGCGCGGCGAGCGGCCGGCGCCAGTCGGGACCGCCGGCGAGGAGCTCGCCCACGGCGGCGAGGGTTTCACGGGATACCGTCACTGGTTCTTCCTCAGTTGTGCGATGAGCTCGGCGAACAGGGTTTCGATCTCGCTGATCGCCATGCTCCGGCCAAGCATGAGGCCGTCCGTGAAGGCCCTGCCAACGACGGTCTCCATGACCGTCGTTGGCCGCGGCGGCGCGGGCTCTTCCATCAGCTCCGCGAGGATCCCGGAGATGTACGACCCATGATCGCTCTCGGAATCGGACGACAGGTGCGGCGGGAGGGCGGGAGCCGTCGGCTCGGTGCCCGGCCTCGCCGCGCACGCTTGCTGCTGCTGGCAGGGCTGCGGCACCATTGTCGGGGCCGGGGCCAGCTCCGCCTTTAGCCGATCGAACACCGCCTGGTCGACTGATCCGGATTCGCGCAGATCCAACAGGCGCACCCGAGCCGCGTCCGCCCGCGCCGTCTTGTCCAGCCCACGGAACTCACGTCCCCACGTGGCACGGACGCAGGCCGCCTTCGCCTCGTCGTACGTCATCATCGCCGAGCGCAGGTCCGCGCCCTTCTGCGGGAGCCGCGGGACGATGGCGGGGATGTAGCCGAGGCCGCGGCTCTCGTCGGCGAGATCGAGGGCCTCCTGATGAGTGGCGCAATCACGGCTGATCTGGCCGTCCGTCACGATCCACAGGGAGGCATCAGCGTGATCCGGATCGCAGGGGAAGCAGAGGTGTCCGAGGGCGCCGATCCGGACATGCAAGGGGGCGGCGTTGCGGGCGCGGGCCTGCTGCTGCTGGCACGGCTGCTGGACCATGGCGGGTGCCGCGGCAAGGCAATCACAGACGGCATCGATCGTGCGCTGTGCAGTGACCTTGGAGAAGTTGGGGGTGATGTACGGCTTCGCGCCGGGGCAGTGCCAGTGGTGGTGATCGCTGGCGAGGACGTAGCGGGTGCGGATCACCACACCATTTTCCATGACGCGGTACTCGTCGCAACCGTGGTCCGGGAACTCGGGGCACGGGCGGACGCTGGCCTGGTCCACGGCGATGATGCCGTAGTGGGTGACGGTGCGGACCAGACGCATCGCGACCCGGGGAGCGGCGCAGGCCTGCTGCTGCTGCGCCGGCTGCGGCACCATCGAGGGCGCATCGGCGAATGCGGCGAACCCGTTCTTGGCGATGTACCAGCAGTTGCGCATGGCGGCACCGATGTGCCGGAGCACGGGCTCACCGACCAGGTCGGCGACGAACCGGGCACTTGCCCAGGCGGCACTCAGAATCGAGGAGCGGTCGTAGGATTTGGTCATCGTGGTTTCCCATCGGTTGTATGAGCGGGCATAGCCGCTTCATGTCCCCATGATGGGGACATGCCGTGAATCTGTCAAGCCTGCCCTAGAAATCGGCCAGCTCGGCGAGGGATTCCGCATCGGCGTCGGGGATGCTGAGCGTCGCGCGCGGTGCGCCCGGCGACGACGCCGAGCCGGGTGCTCCCTGCCAGTCCTGAAGGCGGTCGAAGCTCCAGTCCTCGTCGTGGCCATTCTGGCGGTGCCACGTCGAGATCACGTCCACTACATCCAGGAGCGGCGCACCGACGAAGACGTGCGGCAGGTCGCCGATGTCCCGAATTTTCTCGCTGACGCAGGCGTCCGGCTGGATGCCGCTGAGGCCGACGATGTATCCTCGGGTCTGCCGGTCCAGCCTCCTCAGAAGATTGCGCCGCTGCCGGCGCCGCCTCGCCCTGTCTCCCTCAAGCCAGGCCGCGCGGAGAGCAGCCATCTCGTCGGGCGTGCAGTCGACCGAGCGCATGGCGCGCCCGGTGCCTCGGCTGTAACCGTCGCCGCCCTCGATCGTGTAGAGCGCGACATGGCGGGTGATGCGCCACTTCCGGGGCTGACCCTCCTCAGGCGCGACAGCCTCGATCTGCCCGAGGCGCAGGCCGTGATGGAGGTGATTCCCCGCATCGTGCCACACGAAGGGAGTCCAGAGGTCCCGCGGTATCCAATCCCGCCTCTCGACACGCGCTATACGCAGTGACAGGCGTTCGACGATCTCAACATCGGTGAGCGTGCGATCCCAAGCAAAGATGCTGACGAGGTCCTCGCAGACCAGAGCGTTGTAGACATCACGGAACTGGTCTCCACCGTCGAGCACGCCACGCGTAAGTCCGTGTTCGAAGGACGCGCGATGGTTTCCGTCCTTAAGAATGTTCGGCTGAACGATGCCGTTCCTTTCGTAAAACATGTCATCGAACATGTTTTGTCCATAAGCATTGTAATGCTTTTCGCTCATGTACAGGTAGTCTAATTCCTCTGGATACCTTTCATCACGCTGAAAGTCCTGGGGCCTAATCAAGGGCCTGTTGGGGGGATGACTGTAGATGCTCATTGTTGTCTCCTAGAAGAAATCGGTGACGTCATCGCGGGCCTTGGCCTCAGCCTTGGCCACGCACGCCGTGCACGTGGTCTGCGCCTCGTCGGCCCACGCGCAGCCATCCTCGCAGGCGTCGCTGTCGCTGCACCCGCAGCCGCGGCAGATCGGTCCGAGAACTTCGGCGATGCGGAACCCGAGATCGTCCCGGATCGCGGATTCGACAGTCGCCGGCATCTCGGCGCGCGCCATCCACTCTTCGAAACTGAAGGCCGCGGCGGTCGCGGCCCGGGCCGCGATCGAGTCGTATTCGCTATCCGCGATCCCGGCAGTGTGCCCGCTGCAGAGCATGCCGAGGGCGAGCTCGCCGATCATCGCCTTGTCCTCGTCAGGCAGCGTCGCCCACAGGGCACCGACGTCGAGGCGGTTGGGCGAGATCCCAAAGGCCGGACGCTCCGGCTCCTCCGAGAAATCCGGCGGCAGGTTCTCCAGGAGCGGGTACATCCTGCTGCCCATCAGGCGGCCCTCCTCGTGGGGACGTAGGCGGCCTGGCGCCTCTGGCTCCCGACTGTCCCGATGGCCCGGTGCGCCGTGCACCACACCGCGCTGCCCGGATCGATCGGGTGCCCACAACATGTCGCGTCGAACCGGGGATCGCCGGCTATCCACCTGCACGCGCCGGCCGTCAGATCCGTCAGGGCCACCCTCCTCGATTCCGGGATCGCGACGTCGGCGGGCGGCCTCGGCGCGAGGCGCGGCGCCGGCCGGGGGATGCGGGCGACCGCGACCGGCTTCGGGGTGGCGGGCTTGCGCCGGGCGCTCCGCCCCGTGCCGCGGGCGATCTTGGCGTTCGCGAGGGACCGAAGCGCCGGGGGCGACTGGCGTCCCTGGAAGCTCAGGCCGCAGCGGGCCATCCTGGAGATGACGCTGCACTTGGACCGCCGCACGCCGAACTGGGCGAACAGCTCGTCGGCCGTGCCCTGACCGCCCTTGCCGTCGACCCAGAGCTCCTTGGCCCGCTCGATTTCCTCGGGCGTCCATTTCGCCTGCGACACCTCTTCCATGGGGGCGGCGCGGGGTTTGAGCCCCAGGCCGTCCGATGTAGTCTGTCTAATCCCCACGACGCCAGTCCCGTAACATTTGCTCCGTTGGAGTAACGATTCCTCTTGCTTGGAAAGCGAGTCAAGCGCTAAGTTGGGTTGGTCGCCATTTTCCTTGGGATGCCCCGATGCCCGTCCTGACCCGCCCGCCCCTCAATTTCGGACCGCCCTGGACGCCCGTGGGGGAGCACCGCCGGCGCGGTGAGACGCGCGAGCTCTGGCATCTCGACGGGCCGAACCAGGCCTATTCCGACGCGTACCGCGCGGTGCGTGCGCCGCTCGTAGCGGCGGGCTTCTCGTGGACGGAGCACGGGACCGAGCGCGGGGTCCTGGTCCCGTGCTGGTGGGGCGGCGTCGACGAGGCGGACGTGGACGTCCCCGCGCTGCAGGGCGCCGTGGATGCGGCCATCGCCGTTGCTGCCGCCAAGCGGGCCGAGGCGGATGCCAAGTGGGAAGCGCGCAGGCTGGCAGAGGCGGCCCGCATCGCGGAGATCTCGGCGCCGATTCGCGCCCGGCTTGCCGAGATCGTCAGCTCCGCGCCCTGGCAGCTGGGCCGGTCCTACGCCGAGGCGGCCGAGCTCGCACACATGATCGAGTGGACACGGTATGGAGTGGACGCGGCGTCGCGCTGGATCGCCAACGCGGAGCAGAACAGAATCAGGGCAGAGGAGCGCCTATCGCGGCCGAGCCCGCAGCAGTGGTTCGAGCGCGCCGCCGATGCCGGTGTTCAGGCTGCCACCCTGGAGGGCCTGCAATTCTTGGCGGGCCTCGATGAGGACTTGGCGAGCGAGCAGAACGGGCGAGGATTTTCCCAAGTCACGACGTGGAGCGGGCACGTTCTGGCCGAGCGGGATGCCCTCGACCAGGTGTCCGCCGCGCACGGCCTTGCGCTGCTGCATCAGCACCGGTCGCAGCTACCTCCGGACGTCGCCCGTCGGGCCCTCGGGATCGAGCCGAAGCCGACCCGCAAGGTGCGTTCGCCTGGTGGCTTGCTGGCCTCGGCGTAACCATCCATCACCGCAACGAGAGACCCATCGCCATGACCTTCCTTCACCGCCTGCTCGCCCTCATCCTGGGCATCCTCACGGCTCCGCTGCGGTGGCTCGGCCTCGGGCCCGCGCCGGATTCCGCGCAGGCCCTCGCGGCGGCCGCCCTGTCGGATCGCACGCCCGCCATGCCCGCGCTCGATGACGAGGAGGCCTATCCTTTGGGGGCGCTGATCAGGGAGCATGCCGTCAGGATGACGATGCGCCGGCCCGATCCCAGGCTGCCCGAACTGAAACCGTTGCCGGGGCGGATTGCGGCGTGGATGAGCGGCCTGACGCAGGATCAGCTTTCCACGATCCATGCCGTGCCGGCGAGGTTGCTGGAGGAGCACTGCACGGCCGGGGGCGACGGGCGCCTTGTCGCGCTGCTCGGCGCCGTGCCGCATGCAGGGCTGGTGCCCGGATGGAACGCGATCGTGTCCCCTCACCGGGAAGGGGACATCCCGGGGGAGACGTATCTCGACGGCGTGTGGAGCGATCTCGGTATCTCCGTGGACGCCCCGCCGCGCTACGCCTGACGCGTCAGCACCGAGACGACCCCGAGCCCGCCGGCAACCCACCGGCGGGCTTTCTCATGCGCGGGGGCGGGCGCGCCCCTCGCGGACCGCGGTTGCCAGCGTGCGCAGGCCGTCCTCGGCGCGGGCGGCCCTGGCGTTGGCGGCATCGAGGGCAGCGCCGAGGACGACGCTCTCCTGGCGGGCGGCCGCGGCATCGGCCTGCGCGCCGGCGAGGAGGCGGCGGACCCGGGCAAGCTCGGCCGCGACTTCGGAGACCGCGTTGGCCTGCGTGATCTGATGCTGACGGACGCCGTGGAAAGCGCCGGTCACGAGAGCGTCGCCAAGAAGCAAGCCCTGCGTGACGCGGAGGCCAAAATCCATGCCGGTGTGCAGTGCGACGCCCATGGCTCTCTCCCCTCGATCCGATCTCGCCGAATCAGGAGGCACCTGGCCGGGAGTCCCAGTCAACCCGGCCTGGATGCTGTCCACATTTCTTCGTGAACGACATCTTTATTTCGGCGGAGGCTATTGTGCCTTGCCCACTCAGCACTTCTACGCACGAGATGCGCACGAGCTCGTGCCCTGGGGGCCTGACATGTCATTGTGCCTCTCATGACGCGGGCGGATGCTCCCCTCATGAGCACGCCCCTCCCAGCCTACGCCACCGCCAAGATCCGGCAGCAGAACCGCGTCGCCCAGAAGGTCACGCGCGAGCGCCGCGCCGAGGCCGGCCGCCCGGATCCGGCGACCCTGGATCGCGCGCTGGCCGATGCGCTGCGGGATTGCATGGCGGCCGCGCCGACCGGGCGGAGGCTCGCGACCGCCCTCGATCCGGAGCGCATCATCCGCGCGGCAGCCGTCGCCCTGCTGCGGCGGTCCCACAAGGCGCTGAAAGCGGGCAAGGCCCCGATCGTCTACCGCGCCGAGGCCGTCGCCGCGGCCCTGGCGAACCGGCTGGGGCTGGAAATCTAGGCCCGCGGGTTTTCCATAAACGCGATTCCTTCGGCAGGAGTAACGGGGGGAATGCCTCGCACTTGTAAACCGCTCGTCTGACGTGTCGACCTTGCTGAAGCGGTCCTCAGACCTTGGGGCGGGGCTTCAGGACCACTTCGACATCGCAGTCCATCGCGTCGGCCACGGAGCAGAGGCGGGCCCAATGCCAGCCCGCCAGATGCCCGGCTCGGAGCTCGGTCCGGACGTGGCTGTCTCGCATACCTTCGGGATAACCTTCCCACCGATGTAAGGTCATGCCGAGGCCACGGAACGATGTGGAAAGTCCGGAAGCGACCGAGGCCGTGTCAAAACGGATTGGGCGCGGAACTTTATGAATGTCGGCTGCGGATGAATCGCCACGGCTCGTGCTTGTTCAGGCTCGGATGGCCTGGATGAGCCAAGCTGCGCCGAACAGGCGGATC
>NZ_JAGHKN010000072.1:0-8811 GCF_023093475.1 Methylobacterium sp. 37f | reverse complement strand
CGCCCTCCCTGATCCGCGATGCGCTGAATGACCAGAGACCAGCTAGCCGCCGAGTTGCTCCGTATTTCCAAACTGCAGCTCAGCGATATCACACGCGCCGTCAAGAATGGAGAAAAGTCGATTGCATTGAACGAAGTGGTCGATCTTGGCAGACGCCTGAACCGACTCGCGGATGCTGTCGCCGGCCGCCCGCCGCAGGCGATCTCACCCCCGTCCGCGGCACCCGACGAAACCCGCGTCCAGGCGTGAGCGCGGCATCGGAGTGGCGCGCGGCGCGAAACGTCGCGGCGCGCGCCCGGCTCGACCGGGCCCTGCCCGCCGTCTTCCCGGCCACGGTCCTGCGCCACGCCCTGTCGCGGCCGCTGATCCCGCCGACGCCGCGCCTCGCGGTGGAGGGATATTGGCGCGCCCACCTGATGCGCGCCGATCGCATGGCCCGGGCGCTGGCCGCGCGCTCGGGTCAGCCCGAGGGCTGGACGTGGCGTCTCGGCACCGAGAAGGGGTCGGGCCTCGCCGCAACCTTCCGGATGCCGCCCTCCCCCTTCCGGGAACCGGCCCACGCACGCGGGAAAGGTCATTGCTGCATCTGCGGACAGCCGGTCTACCGCTTCGGCTGGCACCGGGACCTCTGGGGCACGGGCGTGCCGAACAAGAACGCACGCTGGCACGCAGCCTGCGTCGCCGCCTGGAAACTGTGGGTCGCCCCGAGCGACCAGGTCAAGGTGCTGAAGGCGCACCAGCGTCACCGCTGCGCCGCCTCCGGCAAGCGCCTGTTCAAGACCGCCGAAGTGGACCACCGGGTGCCGCTCTACCGCGTCTGGCGCGAGCATCGCGACGCGGCCTGGCCGACCCTGCTGGGCTTCTGGGGCGCCCCGAACCTCCAGGTCGTCAACCGGGCGGTCCACGTGGAGAAGTGCAGCCTCGAAGCCGGCGAGCGGGCCCAGAGCCGGCAGGCCGCGCGCGGCCGGGCGAGTGAGCCGCCTGATCCGGAGTTTGCCCGGGCGCTTGCCCCGAGCCTCGGTCGCGATCCGGTCGGCTGAGCAAGGCCGGCGCCAGCACTCGGCCCCAGCTGTTGCGAGCGGGGCTCCGGCCCTCAGAGGATGCCTTCGATCAGCTCGAGCTGCTGCGCCTCGGTGGCCTCGATGTACCAGTTCTCGGGAGCGCGCCGCAGGACCTCGTCCAGGGACACGCGCGAACCGGCGACGAGGTTGGCGAAGCCCTCGTTCTGGATCTCGATCGAGCACTCGATCTCGTGCAGAGCAGCCTTCACGGAGGCGATGCAGGTGGTCAGGGGGCCGTTGAGCACCACCTGCTTGTCGAGCTTGCGTTCATGGACCATCAGCCGCGTGCCGCGCGTGAGGAAGCGGTTCGGCCGGGCGAAGAAGCTCATGAAGGTGGTCCCGGCCGAGTAGATCGCCGCCTTGCCGAGGAACACGAAGCGCCGGTCGGTCATCACGCCGCTCTTGAAGCGGATGTCCTCGCCCATCATCCGCGCGACCTCGGGGTCGCCCCCGAGGGTGGTGAGCTCGACGACCACGAGGTCGCGCCCGTCGATCGCATCGAGCTGGCTCCGGAAATCCCGGTACATGTCGTGGTCGACCGGCCCTGACAGCAGGATGGCCGGCGCGTCGAACGCGGATGCGGGCAGAGGGCTGGTATCCATGGTGCGGCTCCTGTCGCGACCCATCACGGGTCCGTGACAGCGAGAACGCAAATCCCCGGCCCGGGATCGGTTCCCCAGCCGGCCTCAACGTTTCTTAACCGTTCCGTCGGTATGTCGAAGCTGCTTCGCACTTCGGTTAACCCACGAGTTCGCCCCGATGAGCCACCACACGGAAACGCTCGTGATCGGCGCGGGACCGGCCGGCCTGACCGCCGCCTACCTGCTGGCGAAGGCGGGCCGCTCCGTCACGGTCCTGGAGAAGGACCCGGTGCAGGTCGGCGGCATCAGCCGCACCGTCGCGCATAACGGCTACCTGTTCGACATCGGCGGCCATCGTTTCTTCTCCAAGTCGAAGGCGGTGGTCGATCTCTGGGACGAGCTGCTGCCGGACGACTTCATCGAGCGGCCGCGCCTGTCGCGGATCTTCTACAAGGGCAAGTACTACGCCTACCCGCTGAAGGCCTTCGAAGCGCTGCGCAATCTCGGACTCCTCGAGAGCACGGCCTGCGTCGCCTCGTATCTCTATGCCCGGGCCCGGCCGATCGCGGAGCCGAAGAGCTTTCACGACTGGGTCCGCAACCGCTTCGGCGAGCGCCTGTTCTCGATCTTCTTCAAGACCTACACCGAGAAGGTCTGGGGCATGTCCTGTGACGCCATCTCGGCGGACTGGGCGGCCCAGCGCATCAACGGCCTCGATCTCGGCGCGGCGATCCGCGATGCGCTGGTGCGCTCGCTCGGCCTGCGCAAGGCCCCGCGCGCCGGCGAACCGGTGATCAAGACGCTGATCGAATCGTTCCGGTATCCCCGGAAGGGACCGGGCATGATGTGGGAGGCGGCGGCCGCGAAGATCGCCGCCGGGGGCGGCACGCTGCGCCTCGACCGGGGCGTCGACGGCCTGCACTACGAGGCCCGGACCGGGCTCTGGACCGTGACGGCCAAGGGTGCGGACGGCACCCGGGAGACCTTCACGGCCCGCAACGTCGTTTCCTCCGCGCCCTTGCGCGAACTCGTCGGGTCGATCTCGCCCACGCCGATCAGCACCTTCCAGGCGCGGGCTCTGCAGTACCGCGACTTCCTCACGGTGGCGCTGATCGCACGCACGGACCGGAACTTCCCGGACAACTGGATCTACATCCACGATCCGTCGGTGCAGGTCGGGCGGGTGCAGAACTTCCGTTCCTGGTCGCCCGAGATGGTGCCGGACGCCGACCATACCTGCCTCGGGCTCGAGTATTTCTGCTTCGAGGGTGACGGCCTGTGGACCGCGTCCGACGCGGACCTGATCGCCCTGGCCAAGCGCGAGATCGGTCAGATCGGGCTGATCCGCTCCGAGGACGTGGTCGATGCCTGCGTGGTGCGGCAGCCCAAGGCCTATCCGGTCTACGACGAGGACTACAAAGCTCACGTCGCCACCATCCGGCGCGACCTCGAGCATGCCTATCCGACCCTGCACCTCGTCGGGCGCAACGGCATGCACAAGTACAACAACCAGGACCACGCGATGATGACCGCGATGCTCACGGTCGAGAACATCCTCGCCGGAGAGCGCCGCTACGATCCGTGGTGCGTGAACGAGGACGCGGAATACACCGAGGCGGGCGTCTCGGGGGCGCAGGACGCGCTGGCGAGCGAGCGCCTGGTTCCGCGCCGCGCGGCCTGACGGCGATGGCGCAGGCCGCGACACCGGACCCTGCGGCGGCCGTAGACCCGGCGCGAGGATGGGGCGGGCGCTGGGCGCAGGCTGCAGCGCGCTCCGCCTGGCCTGTCCTCGGGGCGGTGGGCCTCTACCTGCTGATGCATCCCTACGGCGGCATCGAAGGAGATGCGCGCATCTATGTCGGGCGGGCGCTCGCGGATCTCGATCCCGACGGGGTCGGACGCGACCTCATGTTCGCCCTCGACGGACAGTCGCGCTTCAGCCTGTTCCCGATCGTCCTCCGGACGCTGGTGCAACGCCTCGGCCCGGACGCCGCGGCCCTGGCCGTCAGCGTCGCGGGCCTGTTCGCCTGGTTCTGCGCCGCGGCCTTCCTCGCGGGCGCCATCGCGGCGGATCGGCGCCGCTGGGGCATCCTGATTGCCCTGGTGGTGCTTCCCGCCTCGTACGGCCATCCGGGCATCTTCCGCATCGGGGAGGCGCTGGCGACGCCGCGGACCCTGGCGGAAGCGGCAGTCCTGGCGGGCTTGGCGTCCCAGCTCTCGGGCCGGTTCTGGTCGGCCGCCCTTCTCATGCTGGTCGCATGCCTGATCCACCCGATCATGGGACTCGCTGGCTTAGGGGTGCTCAGCATCGTCCTGGTGGCGGAGGATCGGCGATGGCTGGCGCTCCCAACCACCGCGCTGCCCGCGATCGTGCTCGCCGCCTATCTTGGTCTGCCGCTGTTCGGGCGATTGCTGCAGCCCATCGATCCCCAGTACCTCAGCATCCTGCGCCAGCGATGCTCCGATCTCTTCCCCCTGCTCTGGGCGACGCAGGCCTGGGCGTCCCCGCTGGTGCAGGCCGCCTCGATCCTGATCGCCGGGGCCCTCGTGCCGCGGCCGGTCCGCCGGGTTCTGTACGCCGCACTCCTGGCCGGCCTCTGCGGCGTCGCGGCGAACATCGTCTTCGAGGAGTTTGGATCGTCGCTCCTGGTGATCCAGGCTCAGCCCTGGCGTCTCCTTTGGGTCACCTCTGTCGTTGGTGCCGCCGCCCTCGGGCTCTGCGTCACCACGCTGCCGCGCGGAGACGCGGGAGACCGGATGACCCTCGCGCTGCTGGTTCTGGGCTGGGTGTATTCCGACGATCCTCTGATTGCCGGCGGCGCGGGCACCCTCGCGCTCGCCGTTCACGCGGCCGTCCGCCGCCGCTGGATCGGACCCTCACGCGCCCTGATGCTGGCGACCGTCTGGCTGGTCGGCGCGCTCGTTGTCTGCCGCGCCGTGCTGGAAGCCGTCGCCCTGGGTTGGCTGGTCACCCGCCTGCCCCCGGGTGCCTATCTCGAACTCAGTCTCATCCGGAACTTCGGGCTGGCGGCGCCGCTCGCCCTCACCGCCGGCCTCGCCTGGATCGACATGGCGCGAAGCCGACCCGCGCGGATAATTCTCGGGTTGATGCTCACCCTGACGCTCGTGAACTTCTGGGATGAGCGCGCGCCGGTCTTCGGACGGACCGAGGACCGGGTCGCGCGGTCGGATCTGATCCGCGCGGTCGCGGGCCGCCCCGGCGAGGTGCTCTGGCTCGACAGCGGCGCCGAGACCTGGCTGGTGCTCGAACGTCCGAACTGGATCAACACGCTTCAGGGCGCCAGCATCGTGTTCTCGCGCCCCCTCGCCATGGCGTGGTCGGAACGAATGGGCCGACTGATCGCCCTCGGTCTTGCCACCGAGGCCAACCGCGTGCCGTTCGCGCCCCCCGTCCCGCCGCGCGCGCCCGATCTGCCGGTCGGCGCGGTCGAGACCCTGTGCGCGGCACCCGACGCACCGGCCTGGATCGTCCTGCCGCTGCGCGACGGCCAGGTCCCGCCCGATGGGGGCCGCGTGTTTCCGCTTCATCGTCCCTCGGTGAACGCCATACCGGCCGTCGACGGCCTTTCGTGGAACGGCACGGTCGCCTACGGGCTGCTGCCCTGCCGGACCTGACGTCACGGCTCGGGCAGGTTTCAGCGGCTCCAAACCCGTTGCGCCCCTCTCCTGTCAGTCGAGACGCAGGAGCATGAGCCCGATCAGGGCCGCGATTGGAATCGCGAGACACCCGAACGACCAAGCGGCCACCCCGAAGGCGCCCGCCAGCGCCCCGATGGCGAAGGCCAGCACCGCGGGCACCATCCGGCGCAGGCGCCCCCGCGCCGGGCCGTCCGGCGGAACGGCGCCCCGCGCCCAATCCACGAGGTCGATGACCGCCTGGGTGACGTTGACGGTCATCACCGTCGTGGCGGCGAGATGGGCGAGGCCGAGCCGGCCGATGGCGTTCTGGACGCCCATCGCGGCGACTCCCAGCATCCCGACCGTGACCGCCGCCGCGCCATCGGGCGAGCCGAGGGGCGACAGGGCGAGGCCCATCACGGCGAATCCGGCGAGCAGCACGATTTCCAGGGCGAGGAGCCAGCGCAGGGGCGCCGCCCCGCGGCGCTCCAGCGCCAGGGCGAGCAACCGCGTCACCGCGACCGCGATGACGAAGGCCGGCAGGGCGAGCAGCTTGGCCACCACCCCGACCGAGGTCGACACCAGTTCGGCGCCCAGCAGCACGAAGTTCCCGGTCACATGGGCCGTGAACAGGCCCGCGAGGGCGATGAAGGCCGCTGCATCGACGAACCCCGCCACGAAGGCAAGCCCGATCCCCGCGGCCAGATCCGGATCGACGCCACGCGGCTTCGAAGAGGGGCGGACTTGCGCGGAGCCGCTCGCGCTGGGTGGGCGTGTCGGTGTCATCGCTGCCGTCTGATTGATCGCGCATTGCGAGGGATGGCCGGTTCTGGCCGAAAGTGCCGGTCAACGGAAGCATCCGTCCTCCATCGGACCGTATCCGGGCAGGCGACCTCCGCGCGAGGACGACGGAAGATGACCGGAGATCTGATGCGTCGACCCCGAAGCGCGAAATCTTATGAAAGCTCGTCTCGTCCTGAACCGCGGGCGGAGCTGTTCGTTGTGATGTCATGACAAATTCCACATCCGAAGTCTCGCCTGCCACTGCCCAGATCGCGGAGGCCCGCCACCGCGAACTCGCGATGGAGCACCTCCTGTTCGGGACGATCCGTTTCCTGGCCCAGGCCCATCCCGACCTGCTGACGAACCTGGATTCCAGCCTCGATCACCTCTGGGACAAGGCCGACGACGACACCCGGGACGACGAGGCCGTGCGGGAGGTGGCGCGCCGCTTCCTGAAGAGCGTGCACGCCGAGCGCTGACGGTCGGCCCGCCCTGTCCTGGCCGACGCGGCACAATGTCAACGAGGAGGGTGTTATGACGAAGATCCAACTTCTCTCACAGTTATCGCCTTCTCAGTCCTCACTCTCGCAGTCCCCGCCCTCGCACGGGTCGCGCGCCCTCGTTCTCGCGACGGCGGCGGCAATGCTGGCACTCGGCTTGAGCGGAGTTGCCATGGCCCGCGGCGGCGGCGGAAGCGGCGGAAGCGGCGGCGACGGCCTGTCGCCCTACGCGGCGCTCAGCGGCAACGACCGCTCCGCCGGGGTGAACAACGGCAATTATCGCTCGCCGGCCCTCGACCCGTATCTCGGGGCCTACGAAGATCGCTACGACCGGCCGCTGCGGGGACGCGTCCGTCCGAGCCGGCAGCCCTATTATGGCACGCCGTACTGACGCGCAGCGGCCGGTCGTGACTTTCTGGGGCATGCCCCCGAGCATGATCCCGTTCAGCCGTGCGGATATCGCGTGCGCTGCGCGCTGAACCTCCGCGTGGGCGGGGCCGGTTGTCCCGGTTGAACCGGACGAGGAAGCCCGTCGAATGAGCATCGGCGCCACCCACAACCTTCTCCTCCGGTCGCTGCCGGAGGAGGAGCGCGCCCGGATGCTTCCCCTGTTCGAGCGCATCGAGGTCCGGAAAGGCGCACGCCTGATCAACGAGGGCGACCGGATGGCGTTCTCCTACTTCCCGGAGGATGGGCTGTCGTCGAACCTGACTACGGCCAACGGGAGCCGCAGGCTGGAGGTCGGCTGCTTCGGCTACGAGGCGATGATCAGCACTGCCGTGTTCCTCGGGTCCGAGCGCACCCCCCATGAGATCGTCGTCCAGGTCGGCGGCCCCTGGCTGCGCATCGACGCCGCGTGCCTCCGCGATGCCTTCGAGGCCCTGCCGGGCCTGCGGCGCGTGCTGTTGCGCTACGCGCACGTCTTCATCATGACCCTCAGCCAGACGGCCCTGTCGAACGGCGTCTGCTCGATTGAGGAGCGCCTGGCCCGCTGGCTTCTCATGGCGCAGGATCGGCTGAGCACCGCCGACTTGGCCCTGACGCACGAGTTCCTGGGCGTGATGCTCGGGACGCAGCGCTCCGGCGTGACCCTGGCGATCCAGGCCCTCGAGGGGGTCGGCATGATCCGGGCCCGGCGCGGGCGGATCACTATCCTCGACCGGGACCGGCTCGTCGCGCATGCGGGGGACAGCTATGGGCCCGCCGAGGCCGAGTATGACCGCCTGATCGCTCCGTTCCGACGGCCTGCCGCGCCCTCCCGGTCAGGTCGTCTCAGTTGACCCGCTTCGCCGCTCCGGTCAGGGCCGGCGCCGTCGGACCTACAGGCTCTCCGGCAGGCTCTCCGGCAGGGTTGCGGGCAGGGTTGCAGGCCGGTCATAGGCCAAGGATTCGGAGGTGATGCGATTGACGAGAGCGTCACGGCGCGCCTGCCGGAGCACGATGCGGGCGGCCGCGCGGGCATTGGCCGCCCGCACGCCCGCGTTCGGACTGCCATCCCGGAGCGCCTTCCAGGCAACGGCCCGGAACCAGTTCGCATTGCCGATGGCGATGGCCCGCCGACGAGCCAGGCCCGTCAACTCCGTCGCGTCAGGGGGCATCGAAAGAGACGGTATCAGTAGCGACATTGTGCCGATCCTGGCCAGCTTGCCTGCTTGTCCACGATTGGGACAAGAATTGATATCACCTTTGCGAATAAGCAATATCGGCACCGGATCGTTACGGCCGAAACTGTCCTGATCCATGTCCGCCGTCGCACTCGGAGATATCGGCGCGGACCAGGCCCGTTCCTATTGGGCGCGGCACCGATACGCTCGGGCGCGGCGGGAGCAGACACGACGGCCATCGATCCGCGCTACGACACCGGACGTCTCGACGCCCGCGTTGCCAGCCCCATCCCGCTCATCTGACGCCGCCCGGTCGACCGCGGTTGAACTCCCGGGCCGGCAGCGACCATGAAGGGTCAGCCCGTCGGCTCGCTCCCGTCCGGGGCTGGCCCCGTTCGCGGCCGGTCGCGAAGCTTCGACAGACCCGACGATTTCGGTCGGGCGACCGCGATTGTCCCATCGCCCAGTCTCAGGAACGCGATCCCGTTCGCCCGCAGGGTATCGAGCGCGATGGTCCGAGGCCGTGTCAAAACGGATTGGGCGCGGAACTTTATGAATGTCGGCTGCGGATGAATCGCCACGGCTCGTGCTTGTTCAGGCTCGGATGGCCTGGATGAGCCAAGCTGCGCCGAACAGGCGGATC
>NZ_JAGHKN010000071.1:0-9145 GCF_023093475.1 Methylobacterium sp. 37f | reverse complement strand
CCCCCAAGCGGCTTTACCCCCGCGCGCGGTTTTGCGCCGGGGGCATGGCCCAAGGAACACGCCGAACGGGGACGCGGGACGCCGCGGAACCCTTCTGTGCGCTTTTGATGGTTGCCGGTCCCCCGGCGTCCCGGGCTCCGGCGTCGCCGCCGGGGCCGTTCACGTCGCGATGTCTCCAACGGATCTCGTGCTGGCGCTAAGTTCGGCGGGTTTCGGAGAGACCCCGCACGCTTCGGAGCGAGCCTTCGTCGCACGCCGCCTCGTCATGGGCGGCGCCGCAGCTTTTCCCCGCTGCCCCAGGGACGGGTCGAACGGCGAGGGCATTTCCTCCCCCGGCGCGCCGCCCAGACCCGAGCCAACGGTTGTAACGAGCCGTCGCCCGAGGCGGCAGCGACCGAAGCCACCGACGCGGGCACCGCCCCGCCGCCCTCCAGCCCACCCGGTCGGTCTCCGGTCAGGCTCCCGATTCGCTCGGGCGGCAGGTGTGGGGATAGAGGCACGATATAGGAATATTGTCAAGTCTTTTCGACGACAGCCTGCCGTTTGCCGACGCTCGGAACTCGGAACTCGGAACTTCGGAACTTGGAACTCGGCCGACGACGGGGGTCGGCACCTGATCCGCGGAGCGCGAGGCTCGAGAGGCTTTCGTTTTCGTTTGTCGTGTCGGGATCACCGGTTTCCACGGATCCCTGACAAATCCGATGATCCCTGACAAATCCGAGGCGTCAGCGGAGAGCCGGCATCCTTGCTCTGCCCTTCAGGGTCAACAAGCTGAGACACCCAAACCCGAAGGCTGCCGTCGCCCCATAGAGCATCACCGCATCGAACCCCTCTCCGAGCGCGTGACGGGCCATCTCAACGGGGATACCGGCGGCCTCGGCCGCGGCGAGGTTGCCGGCGGCGACGGCTTCGGAGAGCGTGGTCAGGCCTGAAGCCGCGTGGGGCGCGACGGGTTCCAGGCTTGCGCGGATGCCCCGGACGAGGATGAGGCCCATCAGGGCGATGCTGATCGAGAGCGCCATCATCCGCACGCTCATGTCCATGGCTGAGGCCATGCCGGCGCGCTCGATCGCGACGGAGCCTGTCGCCGTGTTGGCGACGGGCGTGTTGGCGAGGCCCACGCCGAGACCGGTCACGACACAGCCGGGCAGCAGGGTGACCCAGGCCGCTTCGCCGACGCCTGCCCCCAGCCGCATCAGGACGAAGCCCAGTCCGATGGTGAGGAGGCCGAGCGGGATCACGAAGCGGGGTCCGCGCGCCAGGAGCAATCGCTCGGCCAGCGGGGGGACGAGGAGCGTCGGCAACGTATAGGCGAGAAGCGCCAGACCCATCCGGACGCTGTCGAGGTTCTGAACCGCCTGGACGTAGATCGGCAGGTAGATCACGAAGGGCCAGAAGCCGAAGTTCATGCCGGCCGCGCCGAGAAGGGCGCCGGAGAAGGCCCGGTTGCGGAACGCGCCGAAGTCGAACATCGGGCGAGGCGTGCGCGTCTACCACCAGAAGGAAGGCGAGGACGCTCGCAAGGCCCGCGAGGGCGAGCGCGAGGGCTGCGGGGTTGGCAGGGACGGGCGCTTCGCCCTGCGTGATGAGATAGACGAGCGCGAAGACGGAGAAGGAGAGCGTTGCCACGCCCGGCCAGTCGAACCGCACCGCCTGGGTGTCGAAGGATTCCGTGATGCCGGCCTTCGCGGCGGCCCACGTCACGGCGGCAAGCCCGACATGAACCAGGAACACCCATTCCCAACGCGCAGCCGCCACGGTGAGCCCGCCGATCAGCGGGCCGAATCCGAGACCGAATCCGAAGACGACGCCCCACCAGCCGAAGGCCGAGCCACGCTCCGCCCCATCGCGGAGCGGGTTGGACAGGATGGCGATCTGGCAGGCCAGCATGGCGGCGGCGCTCGCACCCTGCACGAAGCGGGCGGCGATCAGGTCCGGCGCCTGCGTTGCCAGCCCGCAGGCCAAGGAGGCGAGGCCGAACGCAAGAACGCCGGCCATGAAGACGCGCTTTCGCCCGAGGCGGTCGGCGAGCGCCCCCATCGCCATGAGACAGGTCGTCATGGCGATCGTGTAAGCGTTCATGATCCATTGCCGCTGCCGGAAGTCGGCGGGCAGGACCCGCTCGAGGGTCGGCAGGATGGCCGGGATGCTGGAGATCTCGAGTCCCAGCATGAGGGCCGACAGGGAAACGGCGGTGAGGGCCGCCCCGTTCTTCGCGGTCGCGATGGATGCGCTCACAGGGCTCGTCTCGGCTGACGCCGCTGCACCCCGAAAGATGCAGCTGCAGGTTGCGGTCGGCGCAAGACTTGGCGCGAACGCGATCCCTCTGCAATCGGACGCCGTCGATCAGCGTGACACCGAAACGGAATCGACGGTCTCCGTGGGTGCCGGACCGGACGTTCAGAGCGCTCTTGCCAGCGGAAGGGCTTTTGCCAGGGGAAGGGCTCTTGCCAGCGGAAGGACATGGTCGCGCGTGAGCGGGGCCAGCGGGAGGCCCCCTGCTGCGTCGTGCGTGACCCAGATCGCCTCCTCGATTTCCGAGCCGATCGTCGGCGTCCCGGCCAGTCTCAGATGGAAGAGTTCGGCCTGAACCATCATCCCGGTCTCGTTGGCGGCGACAGCCCGGTAACAGCCGAGATGGCGGCCCTCGCCCTCCTCCAGCGTCACGCCGATTTCCTCGTGGAGTTCACGGCACAGGGCCGACCGCGCGCTTTCGCCCGTTTCGATCTTGCCGCCGGCCTGCATGAACCAGCGGGTGCCCCGTTTCCGCACCAGCAGGAGCCGACCGTGACCGTCGTCGATCAACCCGGCAGCGATGCGGATGTCTCGAAACGCGACGGACGTCATGGCGTGATGCTCCGGGCCGACGCCGACGCTTGCGGCTCAAGCCAGACAGGAGGTCTGCACGGGGCAGGATCGACAAGCGATACCGAGGGCGCGAACGGGTCGCCATCGCCCCCTAATGAATCGGCGCGTCGTGCTTATGGAACGCCTTGAGGCGGCGGTAGACCGGGGTGTCGTAGTTCTCGGGCGTCGGGTCCTCGCCGGTGAGCCAGCGGAACAGGTCGCGGTCCGGCACCTCGATCAGGGCCTCGAAGAGGGTCAGCTCCTCCTCCGAGAGGGTGCCGATCTCGGCATCGGCGAAGCGGCCCATGATCAGGTCCATCTCGCGGATGCCGCGGTGCCAGGCGCGGAAGAGGGTGCGGCGGCGGCGCGGATCGAGGTCGGCGCTGGTGCGGGTGGTGCCGGACATGCGGTCAGCCTGTGATGCGGGGATCCCGGGATGCTGTGATCCGGGGATCCCCGGATCATGCCATCCCCTGCCCGGCCCCGATGCGGCATCCGTCGCAGGACCAAGCCTTCGTGGGTGTATATAGAGACAGCCGCCCGCGCCACCATCCCGCCGTCACGCACGGTGGCGCCCGTTCCGCATCCCATCCGTGCCTTCCCTCCAACGAGCCGCATGACCGACGCCGCGCCGCGCCAGCCCCTGCTCCGTCCGAGCATCCTCGATGCCCTGTTCGCGCCCGCGCGCGGGCTGCCGGGCATCGGCCCCAAGATGGCGCCGATGATCGAGCGGCTGCTCGGCACGCCCGAGCAGCCGGCCCGCATCGTCGACCTCCTGTTCCACCTGCCGCAGGGCGGCGTCGCCCGGCGCCTGATGGGCTCCATCGCGGAGGCGCCCTCCGGCGAGCCGGTGACCCTCGGCGTCACCGTGACGGGCTACCGGGCGCCCCAGCCCGGGGCCGGCCGGCGGCCGTTCCGGGTGCTGGTCGAGGACGCCACCGGCGACATCACCCTGGTGTTCTTCGGCATGCCCCAGGCCCGGGTCGAGAAGATGCTGCCGCTGGGGAGCCACCGCTACATCACCGGGCGCATCGATCTCTGGGACGGGCACCGCCAGATGGTCCATCCCGCCCGCATCGTCGACGAGGCAGGGCTGGCCGCCCTCCCCGTGGTCGAGCCGATCTACGGCGCCACCGAGGGGCTGACCTCGCGGGCGATCTCGAAGCTCGCCCATGCCGCCCTGGAGCGCCTGCCGGTGCTGCCCGAGTGGCAGGACCCGGCCTGGATCGCCCGCGAGGGGCTGCCGGCCTTCGCCGACGCCCTGCGGGCCGAGCACCGGCCCGAGAGCGCGCCGCCGCCCGTGCCGGAGGGCATGACCGCGCCGCCGCGCACGCCGGCCCGGCGGCGCCTCGCCTATGACGAGCTTCTCGCCTCGCAGCTGGCGCTGGCCCTGATGCGCGCCCGCAACCGCCGTGCCCCGGGCCGGGCCAATGCGGGGGACGGCACGTTGAGCGGCCGGATCGAGGCCGCCCTGCCCTTCGCGCTCACGGGGGCGCAGAGCCGCGCCGTCGCCGAGATCCGCGCCGATCTCGCCTCCGACCGGCGCATGCTGCGCCTGCTCCAGGGCGATGTCGGCTCCGGCAAGACCGCCGTGGCCTTGCTCGCCATGGCGTCGGCCGTGGAGGTCGGGCGCCAGGCCGCCCTGATGGCCCCCACCGAGATCCTGGCGCGCCAGCATTTCGAGCGCCTGGCGCCTCTCACCGACGGCCTGCGCCTGCGCCTCCTCACCGGGCGCGACAAGGCCTCCGAGCGTCGCGCCACCCTGGCGGCGCTGGCATCCGGCGCGGTCGACATCGTGGTCGGCACCCACGCGCTGTTCCAGGACAGCGTGGTGTTCGCCGATCTCGGCGTGGCGGTGGTGGACGAGCAGCACCGCTTCGGCGTGCACCAGCGCCTGGCGCTGGGGGCCAAGGGCGCCGCCGTCGACATCCTGGTGATGACCGCGACCCCGATTCCCCGCACCCTGGCGCTGACCTGCTTCGGCGA
This sequence comes from Methylobacterium sp. 37f, assembly GCF_023093475.1. Lineage (NCBI taxonomy): Bacteria > Pseudomonadati > Pseudomonadota > Alphaproteobacteria > Hyphomicrobiales > Methylobacteriaceae > Methylobacterium > Methylobacterium sp. 37f. Next base: position 4,312 of record NZ_JAGHKN010000071.1, on the reverse strand, counting down.
CATGGACGTCTCGGTGCTCGACGAGAAGCCCGCCGGACGCCAGCCGATCGCCACCCGCCTCGTCTCCACCGACCGCCTCGACGAGGTGGTGGCGGGGTTGGGCCGGGCCGTGGCCGCCGGCGACCGGGTCTACTGGATCTGCCCCCTGGTGGCGGAATCCGAGTTCGTCGATCTGGCCGCCGCCGAGGAGCGCTTCGCGGATCTGCGCCACAGCTTCTGCGACGCGGTCGGCCTCATCCACGGCAAGATGCCGGGGCCCGACAAGGACGCCGCCATGGAGCGCTTCCAGCGGGGCGAGACCAGGATCCTGGTCTCCACCACGGTGGTGGAGGTCGGCGTCGACGTGCCGGAAGCGACCATCATGGTCATCGAGCATGCGGAGCGCTTTGGGCTGGCCCAGCTCCACCAGCTGCGCGGCCGGGTCGGGCGGGGTACGCGCGCCTCCACCTGCCTGCTGCTCTATCGCGGTCCCCTCGGGCAGGTCTCGCGGGCGCGCCTGGAGATGATGCGCGAGACCGAGGACGGCTTCCGCATCGCGGAAGAAGACCTGCGCCTGCGCGGCGAGGGCGAGGTGCTGGGCACCCGGCAATCGGGCCTCGCGGCCTTCCGCCTCGCCAGCCTGGAGACCGACGCCGAATTGCTGCAGGTGGCCCGCGACGATGCGCAGCTCGTGGTCCAGCGCGATCCCGGCCTGAAGAGCGCGCGCGGCCAGGCCCTGCGGGTGCTGCTCTACCTGTTCGAGCGCGACGCCGCGATCCGGCTGCTGGGCGCCGGATAGGGCACGGACCGGTTTTCGACGATCGGTTTTCAAGGATCAGAGTCCTGCGCCGGCTGATGAACCTGGCGTCAATCTTCCCGTGCGCAGCCTTCCGCCTGCAACCTTCCGCCTGCAACCACGGGAGCGGGGTCGATGCCGAGCCAGGGCCAGGGCGAACCCCGGGGATCGCGACGCGACGCCGCGCGGCCGATGCCCCTGATCGATCGCTGGCACGCCGCCCGCCGCGCCGGCGAGGCGATCCCCACCTACGAGTCCGTGGTGCTCGGCACGCTCGGGCGCCATGCCGACCACGCCGCCCTGATCGCCACACAGGACGGCCGGCCGACCCGGATCCTCTGGAGCGGCAGCCATTTCGCCATCTGGCTCGGGCGCAGCGAGCGGGTTCCCGGCGAGGTCCGCTGCGCCGTGTCGGATCTCGGCGAGGACGTGCGCCAGCCTCTCGACGAGGTCGTCGCCCGCGCCCTCGACCAGAACGGTCCCGCCCGGACACGCTGCGACCGCGTGCAGGACGGCATCGTCACCGGCATCACGTTCCTGGCCCTGCCCCTGTCCTGGGGCGCGGAGCAGCCCCTGGTCCTGGTCAGCCTGTCGGGTCCGCCCTCGCGCTACGACCTCGTGAAGGCGATCTTCGGCGCCACCGACCAGGGCATGCTGGCCCTGAGCACGGTCCGCGGCCCCGACGGGCGGCTGAACGATTTCAAGATCGTTGCGGCCAACGAGGGAGCCGCCCGCATGCTCGGCCGGACCATCCCGGAGCTGCAGTGGCGGCGCCTCACCGATATCGTCCCGGGCCTCGTCGAGACCCGGGCCCTGCGGCGCCTGTTCCGCATCATCGAGGCGGAACGCCGTGCGGTGTTCGAGCTCAGCGTTCCAGTGCCGGACGGGGCCGTCCTCCACCTGAAGATCGAGGCCGGCTGCATCGGCGATCTCCTCGCCCTGACCTTCGTCGATGTGGGCGACCTGAAGGCCCGCGAGGCGTCCGCGCGCCTCCTGTTCGAGAACAACCCGCTGCCGATGTGGCTGGTCGACCGCGACAATCATCGCTTTCTCGCGGTCAACGATGCGGCCCTGGTCCATTACGGCTACGCCCGGGATCGCTTCCTCGCCCTGACCCAGGGCGACCTCGAGCCCGCAACCCGGGCGATGACGGATCCGGGCCTGCCCCGGGTCCATCGGCGGGCCGACGGCACCCGGATCGAGGTCAACCTGTTCGAGCGCCGCCTCGAGTTCCATGGGCGCGCGGCGGTGCTGGCCGCCGTGGTGGACGTGACCGAGCGGCGCCGGGCCGAGGCCCGCATCGCCCACATGGCGCATCACGACGCCCTGACCGATCTGCCCAACCGCGTGCGGCTGCGCGACCGCCTCGCGGAGGTGATCGCGCAGCCGCGCTGGAGCGGCGTCGGGGCCTGGCTGCTCTGCCTCGACCTCGACCATTTCAAATCCGTCAACGACACCCTCGGGCATTCCGCCGGCGACACGCTGCTGTGCGGCGTCGCCGAACGGTTGCTGGAGGGTGTCGGGCAAGAATCCGGGCGAGAAGGCAGCCGAGAAGGCAGCCGAGAAGGCAGCCGAGAAGAGGGCCGAGAAGCCGGGCCGGCGGTCGGACGGGAGGTGGTCGTCGCGCGCATGGGCGGCGACGAGTTCGCGATCCTGATGGTGGACGACCCGGCCTCCGCGCCGATCCCGGTCGAGCGCGTGCGGACCCTCGCCGCCCGGCTGATCCGAAGCCTCGGCCGGCCCTTCCCGATCCAGGGGCAGGCGGTCCGGATCGGCGTCAGCATCGGGCTCGCCCGCCTGCCCCGGGACGGGACCGATCCCGACCGTCTCCTGCGCAATGCCGATCTCGCCCTGTACCAGGCCAAGGCCGCGGGCCGGAACACCCACCGGGTCTTCGAACCCGCGATGGAGGCGGGGCTTCAACGGCGGCGCGCCCTGGAGCAGGACCTGCGCACCGCCTTCGCGGCGGGCGCCCTGGAGGTCCATTACCAGCCGATCCTGGGGGTCGGGTCCGGGCAGCTCACCGGCTTCGAGGCCCTGCTGCGCTGGCGCCATCCCGAACGCGGCTTCGTCCCGCCCGCCGAGTTCGTGCCGCTGGCCGAGGAGACGGGCCTGATCGGGCCGATCGGCGACTGGGTCCTGGGCCGGGCCTGTGCCGAGGCGGCGGGCTGGCCCGGGCACCTCCGGGTCGCCGTCAACCTCTCGCCGCTCCAGTTCCGGGACCGCCGCCTCGCCCAGGGCGTGGGCCGGATCCTGGCCGAGGCCGGACTGGCGCCCGAACGGCTCGAACTCGAGATCACCGAGACCGTCCTGCTCGCGGAGAACGCGGCCAACCTCGCCACCCTGCACCGCCTGCGCGCCCTCGGCGTCCGGATCGCCCTCGATGATTTCGGCACCGGCTATGCCTCCTTGAGCTACCTGCGCGCCTTTCCGTTCGACCGGATCAAGATCGACCGCACCTTCGTGAGCGAGATGGAATCCAACCCGCACGCGGCGGCCATCGTCCGGGCGGTCATCGGCCTCGGGGCGAGCCTCGGCATCGCCACCACCGCCGAGGGCATCGAGACGGACGCGCAGTTCGCCCGCCTGCGCGCGGCCGCCTGCGACGAGGTCCAGGGCTACCTGTTCGGGCACCCCGCGCCGGCGGCGGAGGCCCTGCGGCGATGTCTGGCAGCTCCGCTCCCGCCGGCCTGACCGGAATCGATCCGCGTCCCGGCGAGGCGCCGGATCAGACCTCTTCGCGGCGGGCCGCCGGGCCGGCGGGTTCCCCCTGGGCCGCCCGCAGGGTGGAGGCCAGGGCCTGGAACCTGGTGTGGGACTCCTTTGCGTGGGCGTCCCGGGCATGGCCTTCCCGAGCATGGGTGTCTCGGGCGTGCGGATCCTCGGGCTGGATCACGCCGGCCGACATCACCAGCTTGGCCGCGTCGTCGACGCTCATGGCCACTTCGACGATCTCGCTGCGCGGCAGGTAGAAGAAGAACCCGGTGGTCGGGTTGGGCGCGCAGGGCAGGAACACCCCGACATGGTCGCCCCCCGGCGCCAGGGCGTTCTGCACGTCCGGGGCGGCGGGCGCCGAGAGGAACACCACCGACCAGGTGCCCTTCACGGGGAATTCCACCAGGCCGACGGTGCGGAACGAGGTGCCGTTGGCTGAGAACAGGGTCTCGAAGATCTGGCGCAGGCCCTTGTAGAGCCCCGAGATGACGGGGGTGCGGGCGAGCAGCACCTCGCCGAACTCGACCACGCTGCGCCCGACGAGGTTGGCGGTGAGGAAGCCCAGCAGCGTCACCGCCACGAAGGCGATGAGGAGGCCGAGTCCCGGAATCGAGAACGGCAGGTAATGGTCGGGCAGGTAGCTCGCCGGCACCAGGGGCTTCACCCAGCCGTCGATGAGGCTGATGAACCACCAGGTCAGGTAGATCGTGATGGCGAGCGGCCCCGACACGATGATGCCGGTGAGGAAGTAGGTCCGCAGGCGGCCGCGCGCGCTCACCCGCGGGCGGCCGCCGGATTCGGGCTCTGGGGGGGGAAGCGGGG